>CAKMZU010000383.1:2738-3184 GCA_929200485.1 uncultured Gammaproteobacteria bacterium
GAATAATTATTTTGGTCAATGGTGTTTTACTGCTGGCTGTGGAATGGTACCCGCAAAAAGGGCTTCGGGCGCTAAGCAAGAAGTGAAAAGCTTTAAGTCATTGAGGGAATCCGTTGCAAGTTATATGCATAACTTGAATACCGGTAATGCTTATCAAAAGTTACGGGAATTACGGGCAAAGTTTCGTAAAAAGGGGAAGCAGCCATCAGCAGAAACCTTGGCGGAAGGATTAATAGCCTACTCAGAGCGAGGCAAATCCTATGTGGATGAAATTCAGCAGATGATACGTTTTAACGAGTTACAGATTAAATACGATATTCAGTACGACTAATTGTTAACAACCTAAGATGTAAGGAATCAATTTTATGAAGTTTTCCAGAATGATAGCAGCGGCTTGCGCATTGACTACGCCGCTTAGCTTCTCGGCCGGATTTATGTTGAATGAG
>CAKMZU010000384.1:0-1063 GCA_929200485.1 uncultured Gammaproteobacteria bacterium
ATCTCGGCATTCCCTTTTGAGCACTCGCCATCATTTGGCAAAGATGGTAAATATCATCCTCTGATAAGCACGAAATAAATTGTTCAGATAACAAACGTTCTGTCTGACCTAGTGAAAATAACTGGCAGGCTGCCTTATTAATTATGCTGACATGTATGATCTGTTTTACCGTTGGAATAAAGTCGTCATTATCCCTAAAGAATTGGTGTAAACGCTCAGGGTCGAGACAATCCAAACTATCCAGATATTGTGTCAGATCATCAACATCAATCAACCAGTGCGGGATTTGTGAGCGATGGATTAATTCATTTGTTGAACGCTGATACCTTGGTTTATCATGTGCCATAAACCAACTCAAAGCGCAAAGCCTGTCATGTTGAAAGATAGGAATTACACTGAACTGCTCCTCCCCTCCATTACTGACTGAAAACTCACCTTCCTTTTGCTTTACAATGATTTTATCAACCTGATGCAATATATTGCTGCAGAATATATCCCCTAACACTAGGGGTTTGTCCTGGCTTTTTGGAATAGGTTCAGCTTGGGATGTTGAATCTTTGGTAAGCTCTGGGTGCAAAAACTTAATTTCGCCACAGGGTGTGCTTATCAATCTAAGAGAAAGACTTTGTTCTGCTATTCCTTGCATTTCAACACGCACTTATTGTTTTGTTTTTGAATTATTTTTTAACTTCTCATTTAGCTTCAAGTATTGACATCAAAATTGAATGCCATATTACCCATCAGCTTTTTCCGTACTTTAGAGTGTAGAGCAAAATCATAAAGCACCAAGCAATTCTATATTGATTAAATTCACTCTTTTGGCTATGGTCACAGCCTTTAAAAGCCACGTGAATACTGATCAAAAGGCAACACAAACCATGTCAAAAAGTGACAATAAAGGAAAAACAGGTTCATATGTCTTTACTATGAGCCGTGTCAGCAAGACTGTCCCGCCCAAAAAACAAATTCTCAAAGACATTTCTCTGTCTTTTTTCCCTGGCGCAAAGATCGGTGTTTTAGGCCTGAATGGCTCGGGTAAATCCAGTCTTCTTAAGATTATGGC
>CAKMZU010000384.1:1073-3169 GCA_929200485.1 uncultured Gammaproteobacteria bacterium
TGATTTAACTGTTGGCTATCTTTCTCAAGAGCCTCATCTCGATCCAACTAAAAATGTTCGTGGCAATGTCGAAATGGGAATGCAGAAAGCTGTTGATGCGCTAAAGGGTCTTGATGAAGTTTATGCTGCCTACGCAGAGCCGGATGCTGACTTTGATGAATTAGCAAAAAAGCAGGCAAAGTTTGAAGATATCATTCAAAGCTGGGATGCCCATAACCTCGAGACTACCCTTGAGAAGGCAGCTGATGCATTAAGACTTCCCCCTTGGGATGCGGATGTCACAACACTTTCTGGCGGTGAGCAACGTCGCGTGGCTCTATGCCGTCTATTATTATCTCGCCCTGACATGTTACTTCTTGATGAGCCGACTAACCATCTTGATGCCATTTCTGTCGCTTGGTTAGAGCACTTTTTATGTGATTTTCCAGGCACTGTCGTTGCTATCACCCATGATCGCTATTTTCTCGATAATGCCGCACAATGGATTTTGGAGCTGGATAGAGGCCACGGTTACCCATTTGAAGGTAATTACAGTCAATGGTTAGAGGCTAAAGAAAAACGTCTTGAAGTTGAACAACGAAAAGAGGATGCACGCCAAAAAACCATTAAACATGAATTGGAATGGGTCAGAGGTAACGCCAAAGGTCGTCAAGCCAAGAGTAAATCACGTTTAGCTAGATTTGATGAATTAAACTCCGCAGAATTTCAAGAACGCAATGAGACAAATGAAATCTACATCCCCCCCGGCCCGCGACTCGGAGATTCTGTTATTACTCTTGAGAATGTCAGCAAATCCTTTAATGGTCGGCCACTGATTGATAATTTATCCTTGTCCATCCCTAAAGCCAGTATTGTTGGCATTGTTGGGGGCAATGGCGCAGGTAAATCAACACTCTTTAAAATGATCACAGGCCAAGAGCAACCCGACAGTGGCTCTATCATCATTGGTGAAACGGTTGACCTTGCCTATGTTGATCAATCTCGTGATAAGCTTGATGGTGATAAAACCGCTTGGGAAGAAGTCTCTGATGGTTTGGATATGTTAACGGTCGGAAACTATCAGGTCAGCTCTCGAGCCTATATCGGCCGCTTTAATTTTAAAGGGGAGTCTCAGCAAAAGAGAGTAGGGACATTATCCGGTGGTGAACGAAACCGACTGCACTTGGCCAAGCTACTAAAACAAGGTGCAAACACGCTTTTACTCGACGAACCAACCAATGATCTTGATGTTGAAACCTTAAGAGCCTTGGAAGATGCTATTTTGAACTTCCCTGGCTGTGTGCTAGTGATCTCGCATGATCGATGGTTCCTAGACCGCATAGCTACCCACATCATAGGCTACGAGGCCGATGGTAACGTAGTATTCCATGAAGGGAACTACAGCGAATACGAACAAGATTTGAAAAGCCGTTTAGGTGTCGATGAGCTCATTCCTACTCGCGTTAAGCACCAAAAGATTTAGCTTATTGCCTCAGGTCAGTATAATTGAAAAGAGGGCTGTATTTTCCCTCTTTTCTTTTACTGATATCCACCCTTTACAGTAACCATGTGCCCAAGCTTTTTACAGCTCAGATGAATCAATTAACATTGGCTTATTGTGAATTCTTTACCTTTTGAACGAAACCTAACGGCATTTATAGGACATCCTGAGTCATCCTTTCTTGAACCGCCTGTACCTAATGCAAATTTTTCAGGCCCTTCGTAACAGTTATTTCAATAGCTTTCAATAGCTTTCAATAGCTTTCAATAGCTTTCAATAGCAGTATTTAATTTTTTATTATAACCGGGTTTAAGATTTTCAGCGAAACAGCAATTTGGTATTTTTTTCTCCTAGATTTAGCATCTTTTAATCCAAAAAATATATTTCGCCCCATAAAAATCATTGAGGTAATGGCTACCCAATCTTTATCAATTCCCGATCGATCAAGAGATCTAGAGATCTAGTGCCAGCATGAAAAACCCAAGCAAAGGGATAGAAAAAAACTCTTTTGGATCATCTTAATACTCCGCCAGATGAACAGGACTAAGATTATGATTTCTAATTTCTAATTTCTAATTTCTAATTTCTAATTTCTAATTTCTAATTTCTAATTTCT
>CAKMZU010000385.1 GCA_929200485.1 uncultured Gammaproteobacteria bacterium
GGGATTCCGTATTTAATCTTATATGTTTACGGGGTTGTGTTTTATATCTAGCAGCGGGACTGTAATTTGTGTAGGTAAGTAGAAAAAAACTGTAAGTATTTTCATGGTAGTCTCTACTTGTCATGTAAATAACATAGAGACGTAGATAGTTGAAAAAAGTTCATTTATTGATGTTGTTATAACAACACGCACCATCGGACAAGCCGATGTGCTTGCGGTTAGGCGGCTTGTGAGCCCCGTTTATAATAAATAATTGAATGAAGCGCATGATACGGAATATAAAGCTTTTCTGATATGTCTTTGACTGGCACACCTTCTTCATGTAGCCGTCTCGCAAGCTCGCAATATTCATTACTGTATTTTGCCCATGAGCAATTTTCGGAATTTAAACAGTGGAGTGCCTGCAAAAAATCTGAAACGGATTATCGATTAAAAGATGCTAATCTTAAAAAAGTCTTCGCGCCAGCTTATCGGGAATTTGAAAAAGAACGGCTTAAAAGACGGATAAGTGCGACTGAAGAGTGGGTGCCAGACTTAGTCAATAAATTAACCCAATCGACAGTGTTGTTACCTTCTTATAAATATGTTGTCGTCGATGAGTATCAGGATATCAATGCGCCGCAAAATGTACTTTTTGTAGGGTTGGCGAAGAAGGGCGCATCCATTATGTGTGTGGGGGATGAAGATCAAACCATCTATTCATGGCGAGGGTCGGCGCCGCGCTTCATAAAAGAAGAGGTATTTTCAAGCCAGTTTACGACGCTAGCGTTTTATCAAATCACCCGAACCTTCCGATTTGGTCATGCCATCGCTTTAGTGGCTAATTCATTAATCAGTAACAATAAAGAGCACACGGATAAATTGTGTATTGCGGATAAAGCGACGCCAGAATAAACGATCAGGCTCATACAGAACAATAACGCAAGTCAAGCCATTGTCACCTTGATCAATTAATTAAATTCAAAACGTTCGTTAAATGATGTGGTGGTTCTCAACCGAACCAATGCGAACGTGCTATTGGTTGAGATGGTTTTACGATTTAATGAATTACCCTACCAGTCAAGTGCAGCAAGCCACGATAAGCTCAGTGCTCAAATGGCGGATTCAATGGCTTTGCTTGTGAATTTATTGGTAGAGAAGACGTTTTCCATAGGCCATGGGAGCAGAAGAAAGGCACGCTGCAGCAAGAAATCTGTTGACGGCATTGACGGCCTACGTCCGCTCAGAAACCATCAATAAGCTCACGGATGCTTTAGTATTTCAAAACCCATCTGTCGCCATAGGCATGATTGACAAAGCGGGTAGAGAAACCGGTAATAAGCACCTCGCAGACTTGTCAAAAAATCTTAAAGTGTTATTTGGTATGAAGCAGAATTTTCCCAATGCCGTCGGCGCTATTTCGTAGCGAATATCGAATGAATTCAGATGCTATGAAAGCCATTGCAGGGCACCATGGTTATTGTGAAATTGGCTTTCAAATATTGACCCTTGCGCTGATGAGGTATTATTCGAAAAGGATAAAACAGCAAGGCGTGAGTGGGCGGCTGATTGTATTACAGCATGACTCAAATAAAACTGCCTCCGAATTTGGCGGAGTGATTCAAAATCTTACTTCTTTTCCTTCGTACAGAAGGCGCTCTCCTTTTTTAATATCTCTTTCTCCGTACGCAGGTTCTTATTTTCTCGCCTAAGCCTTTTAAGCTCATCTCGCTCATCTTCCTTGAGCAATAAACCTGCTTTTCTTTATCTGATTTACTCTTCCCGTTGTAGAGTAAACTTGTTGCTACCCCTAATGATTTAGCAGCATTCGGCACGCTGTAGCCTGGTTCCGTGACTAACGCAACGACCTGTTCTTTAAACTCTTTCGGGTAGCTTTTATTTGTTTTTTTACCGCTTATTTTGACACCTTAACCAGTTGACAGTATTGTCTCGCATTTAAGTATCCTGTGCCGTTACACTATTACATGGATCGGATCGAATATTTTCTAAATCAATCCTATGAAGGTTGGTAGAGTCTCATTAATATGAAATAGGTTAGGTTATGGTGAAGCGGAAAAGTTCCGCTTATCATCTGGCTCTGCGAATCAAAGGGGGGTTATATATTTTTATCGGTTTGATTAGTTGTTTTTAAATCGACCCGATCCCCTTATCGAATATCCTCTCCAGTTTAGAGCTTCTTTTAGTCGTTATTGGCTCTCTCAGATCTTTGTTGCTCAGATCTTTGTTGCTTATATGTTTCTTGCTTTGCTTCGACCTCATCTTCTAATGACAAGTTAGGAAACAGACTCCCAAATTGCTTAGCAAGGTTTGTACAAACGTTTTCAGAACTTAATTTAAACATCTTATGCCATGACCAATGAGTAGTCATTCTTTGATTACTGCAGGCGCCTGTATCGGGATTGGTATGATTTTTGTCAGATGGTGATGGTTCCAATCTTATAAAGCAAACAAGACAGGTTCCATTATTATTGATGAGTTGATTAAAATCATTAATTTCGTTTTCGTTTTCGTTTTCGTTTTCGTTTTCGTTAGAAGTTTGACTAGATTGATTTTTTTTATTTAACCTCTCTAACTCTTTAAAAAAACTAAAATGATCACACAGATGTCTCTTTAAATGCGTAATTTGAGACTTATTTTTTAATTTTTCATGGCATATGGAACATACATGAACTTGTTTTCCCTTACGCTGTTCCGCTATACCAGTATAGTCGTTTCTTATTTTATCCGGAGATTGTTCTTCTAGCTCGTCCTTTAACTTTTCTATAGTTGCGAAACCAATTAGTTTTTTTACAACGGCTGTTGCAGCTTCCTCAAATCTTTCAGGCAGTTTTATTAATGGCTCAAAAGCGGCTTGAGAACTGATTGATATCATCAAAAAAAACATCAACACTAAAATATTCATAATTCTGTCTAACCTTTCAGACACCCAGAGGTTATAAAGCAGTTAAATAAGTTCACTAATAGAATACCCAAGGATGAGTAATCACAAAACAACGAGTACTTCTATTCATCTTCCTTAAGCGCACCTCTAATAAAAGTTGCTTTTGGCTACTGTCAAAAAATCTATTGACCTTGTTTATTAAAATAAATCTTCCATTAAAAGGGATGCCGGATTTTTTTATAGATGCCCCTTCGGGCACTAATTTCAAGGATTTCAGCTG
>CAKMZU010000386.1:0-1755 GCA_929200485.1 uncultured Gammaproteobacteria bacterium
TTTTTTTCTGTTTTGGGCTTTTCGCTCGTTTCCCCATTTTCAATGCGAGGCTTGTATTTAAATTTCATTGCCGCTTTGACCGACGCTCGCTCAAACATGCCTTTTGGCTGGCAGTCAATCGCTACCGGGTCACGTGTTGCACCGGTTTTAGTGACGGTATAAGCCACAATACAGTAACCCTCAACGCCACGAGATAATGCTCGCCTTGGGTATTGCGGCTGCACTTTAACCATTGGCAGATATTCACCATCAGAGGCTGACAGACCAGGACCTTTATTTAAATCGCCAGAGCCTTTTAACGAAGGGGCGATATTTAATGAATCCACATCCATTTTGGAATCATCGAACGTCATTTGCTGCACAGGCGGGGGTGGCTCATCCACTTCTTCAGGCTTTTCAGGCTTACGTTCTTTAACCTTGGTTTCGACATCTGTATTACCCATCTGAATATCAGCAATCTTGCGGGCTTTTTTGTCATCAAGTGCCACATAGTCATGATGAATTAATTGTTGCATTAAAAGGACCAATGCAAAAGTCACGGTGATCGCTAGAGCAGCGCCTATCAGTAATCTCAAACCCATCTTATTATTCGCTCGCTGCTAATGAAATATCAACGACGCCCGCTTGCTTCGCCGCATCAATCACCAATGCGACTTTTTCAGCAGTCGATTGTTTATCTGCTTGAATAACCACAGCGCCCTTCGGGTTTTCTGCATGCAATGCTGAAATTTTTTGTTGAATCATGTGCTCTTCAACCTGTGATTTATCGATCCACACCTGATTATCAGCCGTTATCGCAACCAGGATTTTTTGATTGAGTACGCGCTCAGCTGTCACCGCTTCCGGGCGATCAATATCAATACCCGGTTCTTTTATAAAGGTGGCTGTGACAATAAAGAAGATCAACATGATAAAGACAACATCCAACATGGGCGTTAGGTCAATATCACCATTTGGGCCTTCATCTTTTTTTATCAATTGTCTAGGCATTCGTCTTAACCCAATTTAATCTACGACCAAATCATGCTCGATATTGACCATGGCTTTTTCAGATAGCTTCATCAATAAGGTATTCGCAAAGACACCTGAGAGCGCCGCCACCATGCCCGCCATGGTCGGAATAGTCGCTTTGGATACGCCAGCCGCCATCGCCTTGGCATCACCGCCACCAGTCACTGCCATCACATGAAAGACATCAATCATTCCCCAGACTGTACCCAACAAACCAAAAAGTGGACACAGTGCAACTAACGAACGAATGAGTGGCATATTGGTATTGATGGCCTCTTTCGCTTCAGAAACTAGCTGTTTACGAATTTGTTTTGCATACCAGCTGTGGTGTTCTGAACGAGCTGCCCAAAGACCCACCCAGGATTTAACCTCGGTTTTGAGCGAGGTTTGATAAAACCAAAAGCGCTCAAAGATCAATGTCCACATGATAAAGGTCACTCCGGCAATGAGGTAAAGCACCTCACCGCCTGCCTGCATAAATTCAGCAATGGCTGTCATCATGCTGATTTTTCCTGGTGTGCTGCAACAATCCCTGCTGCCTGTTCTTCAAGGATATGAATCACGCCTTTGCTTGAGCTTGAAACAAAGGTATGTAAAACAATGGTTGGAATCGCAACGATCAAACCTAATACGGTAGTGATCAATGCAGAGGAAATACCACCTGCCATCGCCTTGGGATCACCCGCACCATAAATAGTAATCGCCTGGAAGGTTAAAATCATACCTGTCACAGTCCCTAACAGA
>CAKMZU010000386.1:1765-3161 GCA_929200485.1 uncultured Gammaproteobacteria bacterium
ACCCAATAACGGGGCAACTGCTGCAATGATTTTTAATAAGGCTTCGCCAGAAGTAAGCTTGGGTAATTCTTTTAAAATCGCTTCGTTCAGTTTTAACTCCATTGCTTCAGTATCATTAGCAGGAGCCGATTCAGCTTCTTTTAATACTCGACCCAAGGGATTATTTATCGATAAGGTATTGGATTTTAATTGACGCAAGACTTTACCACGCACACCCATAAGAACGAATAAGCGCCACAATGCCAACAATAACGCACAAAAGCCGATAAAGGTAATGACATAACCAACAATACCCCCTTGATGCCAGCGTTCAATCAAGGTAGGTGTGTCGATCAACGCGGCTAACAAGCTACCACCAGAAGGTCCTGTTGGATCAATACCTACTTTCGTCACTCCTGAAGTTAAACCTGCCAAGGTTTTTGCCTCATTAGTGTAGTGACTGCTTGGTTGGCGAGGTAACACGGATAAACGACCGTCATTGAACTGAAGGTATTCACCGTTTTGTGTTACGGCATTAAAGGTACCAATTCGGATGATATTTTCTTTCACCATCCCCTCAGAGTGAGCAACTTCTGTTTGAAGCTTAACCACCTTGCCTTGCTCTATCATTTCACGTTGTAATTCAAACCAGAGCTGCTCGATTTGTTCGATGTTAGGCAGCTCGTTACCGCTTGAAGTTACCTCAATCAAGTCACTAAAGAATTTATCTCGATTGGGGTATTCAATGCTCACTAATGAGGTAGAAAGATTACCGCGTGCATCACCGGCTGCACTGGTGATATGGCCAAATAATTCACCTAAGCTACCCATACGCTCTTTTAGGCGTGCTTCAGCTTCTGCAATTTTTTGATCGTTCTCTTCAAATTGCTTTTCTAACTTTTCACTTAATTGCTCTTGCTGGGTAATTTCTTTTTCAAGCTGCGATAACATTTGCTTTTGTTGGGATTTATTGCGAGCAAAGGATTGTTCACGCTGACGATTCTCACGCGCTTCTTTAACGCCACCGGCCTTCACTGCCTGCAACAATTCATCAAGATTTTTGACCTCTTGGCCTACGCTTGTCAATGCAGTTAACGATACAGTAACCGCAGCTGCTTGAAGGGCTTTTATAATAGCTTTTTTCATTTTCATTTCGCCTCCGGTGCAGCAATCGGCAATTCTAATATATCGATATTGGCTTGCTTATTGGCAATACGCATGCCTTTGCGAACGGCATCGTTGTAACTGCTGTCTAAAGCCACATACTGTTGCTTTTTGTTATCCCACATGCCCGTATGCTGCATATCGGCTGTTTGGTATAAAAGGGCAATTCGACCTACTCGGAGCACAGTGACTTCGCGCTCAACACCATCAATTTTCAGCGTATCTGTGTAGGTATCAATCTTACGACCATATT
>CAKMZU010000387.1 GCA_929200485.1 uncultured Gammaproteobacteria bacterium
GGTGGTTATATTTCTGCACTGGCAGACTATGCGGCCGGTACAGCCATGCTAACAATGATAGAAGATGAAGATATTTTTGTTACTGGGCAGTTGGTTGTTGATTATAAAAAGCCAGTAAAGGCCGGGAAGGTGTTAATTAAGGCTGAGGTTGTGGATGAATTATCTCGCAATATGAAAGTGGTAGTGACCTTCACGAATGCTGAGGGTGAGCTTTGCTCGGAAGCAACCGCTTATCAGAAAATCATTAACCGGAATGAGTGAGATCAACCGTGGTGAGTTTTAAATGCCTGATTCCTAATGTGCGGGATCAAGCATTTAATTTAATCATTAAAAGCCTAATCAAGCCTCGACAGATTCGTTAAGTTTTTCTTTTGTGTAATCCAGCTCTTTTTGTGTGCCTTCTAGGCAATTGCTGATAATAAACTTTTCTACTTTGCCGCCGACTAAAGGAATTTTTGCTTTAGCGTTATATTCAATCGCAAACTCACAGCCATCGCTAGTTGGTGTTAATGAAGATTTGGTTTTTACTAAAACGGGCTGCCCTTCAACGGTAAATTCAGATTGGCTTTTGTAGCTTTTACCAGATTTTGTCCAATGCTCTTCAACATGAAGGACTTGTTTAGGATCAAAGAGTTTTGCCAAAAATTTAGGTAAATCCCTGATGACTTCTCTTCGCATCTTTATGCTGCTTGTAGTATCCGTTTCTTCGATCTCAACTTCGGCGCTCAGCTCGCCAAGTGCTAACGCTCGGTCAACCAGAAAGTCAGGGTTAGTAAAGAGTTCAAAAACAGTCTCTGTTGGATGGTTGAAGGTGAATTTGAGTCCCATGGGTTTTTATCCTTGTTATTTTAGTAGATGCGATGTCCATGTTATGAGCATTTCATCATCATACTTATTATCGTTAGTTTTTCTTCTGTTACTATGTCAATTGTCATCTACATTTTTTTCATAACAATTAATTATTTTGATATAGCAATTTAGTGTGGATATTGCTTTTTTTATGGTTGTTTTGCATCAGACAAATTCATAAACTGTTATTTGGTTCAATAATTCAATTTATTCAGTCGCATTGAGCAGAAAACCCTCTTTGTTTCACTATATTGATTGACAATAGAACATAAGTTGTTAGTTAGTAAAAGTGCTGTTTTAACTTGCAGTGGCAATTGAAATGAAAGCCTGTTGAGATTGAATCCTGTTTTGAGCTATTGATTGATTGGTTTGGATAAAGAGTTTGATGTATAGATTTTTTGTATAAAAGATTGTAAGCCTATTTTTTAGTGCGCAATGTTCTAACGATTTTTGATTAGTCAGGTTGTTGGTAGCTACAAAAAATATATAAAAGGTTTCACAAGAAAGGTTAATGAATGAATGTCTCTTTTCTTATCAATCATATTCCTTTGGAATGACACTTTTACGGAATGATTCACACGCCTTTGATGGCAGCAAAGCTATCAATGGGAATTAAAAAGGAAGTTACTTATGGAGTCTGCAACTTATTTTACAGATATAAATCCCTCTTTTGTTTCGGGTGAAAAAGAGCAATCGGCGATAATTCCACTAACCCATCAGCAGCAACAATTCATTGCTAGGTGCTTGTCATCTTTAGATCTTGGGTTGCTGGCGAATCAAGTGTATCGACAACACCTTTCTGATGAATCCTATTCAACTATTAAACATAACAATATTTCTTTAGCCGCTTTAGTGGAGTTGCAGCGCCATCACTGGGAGATGATACTTAACTTTGGGTGTGCTTTTGATGTAGTTAAACATTGTTTTGTCGATATGGGTGTTGTCTATTCAAAAGTAAAGCTGGCTAAGCCTATTCTGGCTACCTCCTTATCCATTTTTAAAAAAGCAGTGATTGATCAGGTTAAGGGAGAACAGGTTTCAACCTGTCGTGATGAAGTTTTACTTAACGAAACATTAGAGCTGTTCTTTGCCAAGATACATCAAATCGCATTAATGTCTTATGATTATTACAAGGATTTGCAGTTAGAGCAGCGTCTTGATTCAACCTCGACTTCGTCGGTTCGTTCAATGAAGCTTTCCCCGTGTCATTTGTATCTGTGCTTGAATAAATCGTTTGCTTTGGATGAACATTGGCAAACAATGAGCGACAGGGTGCTAATGATGCTAAGTGAGTCGAATTATCAGCAGTTTTATTTTGATTTGAGTTATCTTTCAGATATGGATCCGCATGAAAAAGAGTTTATTATTTTTGATGTGAAACAATATTGTTTCATTAAAAATATTGAGCTATTTATCATTGGGCTTGATGATGCAGGGCTAGAAGATGTCTTGAGCGATAGTGATGATATCCAGGAAAGAAAAGTGCATTTTTGCTCTAGCCTTGAAACCGCTATGCTGATTGATAAGCCATTCGCTTCTAGTGTGTTGCAATGAAGGATGAAAGGCCTTTCTCTGTGGCAGTTGTTCTTTAAGCAGGGTTATATTCGATAAGTCGTTGTTGTCATAACCTTTGACATCAACTTCATGCCGAATTTAACCGGTGCTGGCAGGTTAACACCGCCAGCAAGCTTGGCTGTGTGTGCATGTCGAGCCTCATCTTCAAGCATCTGATTGAGGATGGCATGTGTTTTTTTATCACTTTCGGGGATTTCGTCAAGATGTTTTTCAAGATGCTTACAGACTTGCTGTTCTGTCTCTGCGACAAAACCTAAACTCACTTCATCACTTATTGCACCAGCAATTGCGCCAACCGTAAAAGATAAACTGTAAAAGGCTGGGTTAAGCAGGCTTGGTTGGCTACCTAATTCTTTTAATCGGTTTTCACACCAGACCAAATGGTCGATTTCCTCATCTGCCGCCTGGCGCATTTCTTCTCGGGTGTTATCGTTTTTAGCGGTTAATGCCTGGCCTTGGTAAAGCGCTTGAGCACAGACCTCGCCTGTGTGGTTGATCCGCATCAGGCCTGCTGTATGTGCTTTATCAGACTCTTCGCTGTTATCGGTTTCTTTAAATCTCCGTGCCGAGCTATGTGCCCCGTGAGTGAGTGTCTTTAAACCATTGTCGAGACGATTAATCCATTCATCAACAATAGAAAAGGAACGATTTTTCATAGTCTTAGTCAATAAAAATACGTTAAGGTATTTTATCTCACTCCTGCGAAAATAGCAGCTAGTTAGTG
>CAKMZU010000388.1:0-730 GCA_929200485.1 uncultured Gammaproteobacteria bacterium
GTTTTACCGATAGCGGCCGCTTTAAAAAAGAAAGTGGTGATTTCAACAGCAACGGTTGCCTTGCAAAGTCAAATTATCCATCGTGACTTGCCGGATATTCAAAAGCACAGTCAGTTATCCTTTAATTTTTCTCTTGCTAAAGGGCGAGGACGCTACCTTTGCTTAAGCCAATTAGATCGGCAATTACAGCATGATTTGGCGCAAGAGCCACTGTTTGGCGCCGAGAGTTTTTCCCCACTTGATCAGGATGATCAAGTGATTGTCGAAACACTGGCACAATCGTTATTAAAAGGTGACTGGTCAGGCGATCGGGATGATGCGACGGACGAAATTGATGATGGCCTCTGGAGTAAATTAACCTCTGATAGAAATATGTGTGCAGGGCGCAGGTGTCAACATGTGGGGCAATGTGCGTTTTTCAAAGCACGTGAATTATTGACAAAGGTGGATTGTGTCGTTGCTAATCATGATTTAGTGATGGCAGATTTAGCCTTGGGTGGTGGGGTTATCTTACCGGATCCATCAGAGACGATTTATGTGTTTGATGAAGCGCACCATCTGCCTGATATTGCGCTTAGGCACTTTTCAGGGCAAGTGCGTATTCAAGGTAGCCTGTTTTGGTTTGATCAGGCTATAAAAGCAGTGGCCACCATTCAAAAAGATTATGCGAGTTTTCATGCGTTAATGAAACCGTTGGATGAACTGCCATCGTTGCTTTTAGAGGCGAAAA
>CAKMZU010000388.1:740-3147 GCA_929200485.1 uncultured Gammaproteobacteria bacterium
CCCTTGCTGGAATCGTTAAGTGACGAATCGGCTAACAACTTGCCGCATTTTCGTTTCCCAAAAGGTGAGGTGCCTGAATCCATTCAATTTATTGCTAAATCCTTAGGTAAGGTGTTTGCCAGTTTATGTGTGCAATTTGAAAGTGCACATAAAGTCATTGATGATGCGATGGATGAGAATAGCTCAGGGCTTCCTCAAGATGTGCTGGAGTGGTTATTAACGGAAGTTGGCCAAATGCTGAATATTGTTCAGAAGCAATGGCATTTGTGGCAGGCGTACCAACATCAAAGTGAAGAACTTCCTGATGCTCGCTGGGTGCAGCTTATCAATCATAACGATGTTGTCGAATACGAACTTTGTACCAGTCCGTTACTGGCAGCGCAAACACTGTCTCAACATTTATGGCACAAGTGCGCTGGTGCTGTTTTAACTTCAGCTACGCTAACAAGCTTGGGTAATTTTTCCCGTATTAGTATGCAGGCGGGTTTGCCAAAGTGGGTGCAAACCGCAGTGGTACAGAGTCCTTTTAATTATCAGGAAAATGCGGCGTTTGTTGTACCCGGTTTAAAAGTCGAACCGCACCTGACAGAAAAGCATAGTGAAGAAATTGCCGATCTTTTGCCTGGTTTAATTCAAGGGCATTTGGGAATATTGGTATTGTTTTCTTCAAGGCGTCAACTAAACGAAGTGTTTGAGCTATTACCTGTCAGTCTGCAAAAGAAAACACTGGCACAAACGCAAATGAATAAACAACGACTGATATCGAAGCATATTGAAAATATAGAGGCTGGTCAGCAAAGCGTGATCTTTGGCTTGGCAAGTTTGGCAGAGGGGATAGATTTACCTGGCTCACACTGTACCCATGTGATAATTGCCAAGCTGCCTTTTTCTGTGCCTGATGATCCTGTGGATTCGGCATTAGCTGAGTGGATGGAAGATAACGGACGCAATCCTTTTATGGAAATTACGCTTCCGGATGCCTCGCGTCGATTGATACAGGCTTGCGGCCGTTTAATTCGAACGGAAAATGATAAAGGGCAAATTACGTTAATGGATAAGCGTGTGATTACTAAACGTTATGGGAGGCTGCTACTGGATTCGCTACCTGCCTTTAGACTGGAGTTAGGTTAGTGTCACAAAGAGTTTTTGCATTATCAGAAGAGTTAGAGCATGCCCTTAGAGAGCAGCAGCTGTGGACTGCAGAGTCTCCGTCTGCAGAGGCATTAATGAGTCAGGAGCCATTCGCAGTCGATGCGATGGACTTTAATGAATGGCTGCAGTGGCTCTTTATCCCAAGACTTAAAATGATGATTGATAACCAAATGCCATTACCTAAAGGGGCCAATATTTCAGCCATGGGCGAAGTTTTTTGTCAGGTGAAATGTATTTCTTCTGGCCGAATCCTTGCGGTATTAAACGAAATAGATCAAGTAATGAATGATGCTTGATTAGAAGAATAGCCTCTCTTTTTTACTTTTAACATAAATCTGAAAATAACTTTTCCGGTTAAAGTAACAACTTGCTATGAACCTAAATGACCTTCCGATTTTTGTAAAAGTCGCAGAACTTCAGGGCATCTCAAAAGCGGCTGATGCGTTAGATTTGCCTAAGTCAAAGGTCAGCCGTCGTATTACTGAGCTTGAGCAAAGTTTAGGTGTTCGTTTGTTGGAGCGAAACACGCGTGCTGTTCGATTAACCGACATTGGGCAAGCCTTGTTTTTACAAGCCAAAAAAGTATTGGATGACATCGAGATTGCCAAAGAGTCTGTCTTAAGTCTTAAAGATGAACCAGAAGGAACCTTGCGTATCACTACTTCCCTTTCGTTAGGGCAGTATCTTATATCTCCCCTGGTTGCTAAATTCAGTTCGCTTTATCCTAAAATAACCGTTGATATGGATTTATCCAATCGCCGTGTCGATATGATTAAGGAAGAGTTTGATTGCGCCATACGTGTGGGTAAATTGGATGATTCCCAGTTAGTGTGCCAGCATTTGCTTGAATCTTCAGGTGCTTTTTTTGCGTCTAAAGAATACTTGGCTAAGTTTGGTGAGCCACAAGTCTTTGAAGATTTGTCATCGCATAAATTGTTAGCGATGAAAGATCAAAAAGATCACAGAGAATGGACGGCTAAGAACCAAGAAGGTAGGCTAGAAAAACTATCCATAAAGCCTGTGATAGAAATGAATGATTTTTCCTCGCTTAGAGTGGCTGCTGAAACAGGTGCAGGCATTATCATGCTGCCATTGATGATTGCAGAGCAAAGTGTGCAATCAGGGATGCTTGTACAAGTCTTACCAGAATATAGTACGCCAGCGATTGATTACTATATTCTTTACCCCAGTGTAAAAGGACTGCCGCAAAAAACACGATTGTTTATTGATTTTGTCAAGGCAACCTTTACGTCCT
>CAKMZU010000389.1 GCA_929200485.1 uncultured Gammaproteobacteria bacterium
CAACCCTTAACATAATCGCCTAAAAAAAACAGATCATTGATTAAATCATTAGTTTGGCGTAGCTTATTCGCAAATCAATTTTATAAGACGTCTCGTGGATAAAATGAGCTATGGCCAACCCCTATATCTCTATTGGCTTATCCCCGTATTTTTGATTGCGATCATTTTCAGTTATTTTTATATTGATCGCCCAGTTGTGACTTTTTTTGAAGCATTGAATACACAACAATATCGCATACTCATTATCGCCGCCGAAGCGATGCCTGCCGTATCCGTCCTTTTTATTATATCTATGTTAGTCATCCACTTTTTTCGATATTTTTTCCAGTCAAAGTCGTTTTTATCACCCTGGGTGCATATTGCACTTATTTGCTGTATCAGTAATTACATCAAAAGTGTCTTGAAAAAATTGCTGGGGCGGTATTTCCCAGATACCTGGTTTTGCGACAACCTTTCCTTGGTTAATAACGATATGTATGGATTCGCAGGGGCGTTTAAACTGACAAACTCCAGCATGCCCTCGGGACATTTAACAGTGGCCTCAGCATTTTTATTGGCGATCGTGTTTTTTTTCCCATCTGCATGGACGAGGACAGCTGCTGCTTTTGGCATTTTACTGACTTTTGCAGGTCAACTGGCATTATATTACCACTTTTTCAGTGACCTGCTTGCTGGCCTACTGCTCGGGTTAACAGTGACCGCCATTTATACCGGTTTTCTGGAGCGTCCTAGAAACTCATCTGCCAGCCAAAGGTCATAACCTGATCCTGCGCTAATTGGATGCCATTAACCTTCTGATAAGCAGGTACCTGGTATTCAAACGCCAACCGATTGGCCTTGGGTAATTGTACATTCATACCTACCCCTGCCATCAACCATTCGCCACCCTGGTTGGAAGGATTCGCACTGGTCGAACGATTGGCGGCTAAACGCTCATCAGCTCCTTCAATATCTTCCTTCACCACATATTTAAGATTCGCTGACAGGCTGACAAGCCCGACAGGCTTAGCTAGCCAATTCGCCCACTGGTACTCGTTGCCTAACTGGTAGCCTTTATTGTTACTGGCAGAACGCAAGACACTCATCAACTGAGAACCAAAAGAAAAACTTTCCCACTGATGCAACCAGGTTGCACCTAAATGCAAATCCACCGACCCTGACCCCAACTGCATAGGATAGGGCAATACGCCACCTTGATCATTCTTCTCGTTAATACTGCCCGTTGGCAAGCTGACCGATAAATTTAAGTGCACACGATCTGCCATTGAGTCATGTAATAATACCAAGCTGCCCAGTTTAATATCCCCCAACCCGCTTGAGTCCATGGAAGAATGCATCGGCATGTTCATCATGCCATTATTCATTGCGTTGCCTCCCATATTGCCCATAGGCAACATACGCATATCCATGGTATTTGAGCGGTAAGGAATCATCAGCATCCAGGTCACCTGATCTGATTGAGCATACATGCCACCTAGCATATGCATAACCATGTCCATATCCTCTGGCACCATCATATACCCTTCTTGCTTTACCTCACTGTCAGAGACTTTATCATCACCGTTGGTTAATGTTTTCATATTCATTAACATCGCTCGATAAGAAATCATCCATTCACCTTTCGCATGTACATGATCGCCCATCACACTGATCGGCGCATGGCTATCGGATCTATGGGTATCAAATCCTGAACCTGTGTCAGCTTCCAATGAAAAAACGGCAAGCAGCCAAAACATACTGAAGAGAGAAAAAAATCGGTGCATAACTATTAATCCTTATTGTTTGCTCATATTATAAAAGCCTTCATTAGCAAACAAGATGCGACAAATTGTCGCACTTGAATACGATTTATCGAGTGATGACTGACTTATGATTCACCTAAACGTGACACCATCATGCGCCTGACACAGCTTCCTACGCACCCAGAGCCTCACAAACAAGCCGTCCTCCTATCTTTTTTTGCTCGATTATTTGTCGCCCTTGTCATGCTGTTTTTTTTAGCGCTAACACAATGGCTTGAATGGGGTGGTATGATGCTCCATCTCAACTGGATACATTTATTTGGCTTGTACGGTGGACTTGTCGCCCTTTCTTTTACCAGCATTGCATTAAAAACAACCTCAGCATGGCGTGTGCTAATCATTTTCTCATTAGACGCCTTTCTTTGGTTTTTTATCCTCAAAGGGACAGGCGGGGCGATGAACCCTGCCAATAGCTATTACCTTGTCCTTCTTTGTTTAAGCAGTCTGGTATTACCTTTAGGCTTTACCTTTTTTATTTTTGTCTTGGTCATCTTTTTCTACACCTTGCTCATGCTAACTGACCCACACACCCTGCATTCAATGATGGGGTGGCATCTTTGGGGGATGTGGGTTTCTTTTTTCATCACTGCCATTTTACTTTCTGTCAGCATTCATTACTTAAGTTCACGTATTAAAAAACAGGACGAAACCCTGGCATCATTTAAGGCGCAAACAACACGCGATGAACAATTAATCTTAATGGGAACCATTGCAGCCAACACAGCACATGAACTAGGGACACCCCTTGCAACCATCGCCATGTTGACCGATGGATTAGATGCAGAAAACGCATCCATCATTCAACAACAAATTGATCGATGCAAAAAAAGCCTGGAACAATTAAAAATGCTGCCCAATCAATCAGGTAAAGTGACTTTATCGAGTGAAACCTTTCTGACACAACTCGAAAATGATTTACTTTTAATCAAGCCTGGCTGCCAGCTTGCGTTTCAAGATGAATTTAATCGGCCACTGTCTTTTCAACTATCGCTTAAACAGGCCCTGATGGCTTTAGCCGTCAATGCCATTGATGCCTGCCAAAGCGTTGTTAATATTCATCTCTATCAAAAAGCCGGTGAACTCATTTTTGATATTATTCATGATGGATCGCCGCCAAAACATACGTTAGGCGCTATCGGCAACAGCACAAAAGATCACGGCCTCGGCATTGGTTATTTTTTAGCCAACGCTTCAATTGAGCAACAAGGCGGTACGGTTGAGTGGATTGATTTACCCAATCAGGTTATTACTCAAGTTGCCATTCCATTGGAGCAAATTTAATGACAGGAGGGATTAACATATTGCTTCTCGAAGATGACGAGGCGTTTTCTTCA
>CAKMZU010000390.1:0-1137 GCA_929200485.1 uncultured Gammaproteobacteria bacterium
AGAAAAATCTGTGACTGCTGAACCAGACAAATGCTGTGAAACGAAGTACTAGTATACGCCCCGCATCATCTCAAAAGGCAATGCAATAAAATCAGACCTAATGGCTTTGTATTTCTATTTTTTTGCTGACTTCACTTCCCTTATGTTTTGGAATACAGATATCCAAGATACCATTTTTAAAATTGGCCTGAAGTTTTTCAACATTAACATTAGGTGGCAATTCCCACGCTCTATTAATTGCCATATGAGAAAACTCAACACGATGATAATTTTTATCATCGGCCTTGCTATCAAAGCTTGCTTCTCCTTTTATCTGCAACACATGCCCATCAAGTGATACATCCAAGTCTTTTTCTGACATACCGGGCACTTGCAACTCAATATGAAAATTGCCTTTATCTTCATAAACATTACATTTTGGCGAATGAACTGCTGGGCTGTTACTTGAGAAGAAATCTTCAAATAAGTGATCCATACTATTTCGAAACCCCATTAAGGAGTCAAACCCAAGCATGTCATGCTGACGAGAACGACTTGAAGGACGAGAAAGGGATTGCGATTGACTACGATCTTTTTGCATAGGTAAACCTCCCGTTGCTTTTCTGAAACCTTTGGAATTCTAACCCTATACATTAAACGACACAAGTTGGTTTAAAAAAAATTTACACTAATTATTATTTCTCGATTAAGCAGACTTAAAGGTACACTTTTTATCCTAGTTAGATTCATAAGCTTCCGCAGCGATATTTTCACTATCAACCTCAAAAGATGCACATTGCTCACTAATGCCCTCTACGGATTTAGCTATATCACGTAACTCACTTTTTCCGTGCGCAAATAAACATAAAGTACCATAGGAACAATCACCATAATCTTCATAATCCGGACATAATTTAATTTTGTATTGAATTCCTGATGGCAAGTCATTTTCCCCATGCGCATAACGACAATTGTCTCCATACTTACAACTGCCTCCTTTCTTATAATATCGACAAAGCTTTCTTTTATTAGCAGTTACGGGCTTCATCAATGCAGGATCAATCGCTTCCGTGCTGTGTAAATATTTACACTGACTGCCATACTTACAACTCCCAGTCGCTTTAAATTGATAACAAATATCAGTTATATGTTTAGACT
>CAKMZU010000390.1:1147-3130 GCA_929200485.1 uncultured Gammaproteobacteria bacterium
GTTATATTCGGGCTGAAGCTCACTTTCCCCATGAGCAAAAAAACAATAATCTCCATTCAGACACCGCCCGCCTAACTTATAATATTTACATAACTTTGTTTTGAACTTTGAATCTGGGTTTAAATCAGAAGGCTGCTGCATTTCTACGTAATGTAAAAACTTACAACCGTCGCCAAATTTACAAGAGCCATTTTCTTGAAATTCATAACAAACCTTATCTTCAGGTCTATGGCTAGAAGTCTCAATCGCTGGATGAAGGACTGGATAAAGGAGTGGAAAAAAAACTGGATTAACAGCATAACCATAAGATTCATATGTATTTCTATTGTTGAACATAGATACAGCAATCAAACTGTGAAAAATCAAACCGCTGATTAATATAAACTTTAAAATCATCGAACTCATTATTTAACAATTCGTTTATTTCAACTCAGTCAATTTTCAAATTTATTAACCACCATCGAAATACCATCATAACTTTCAATCTAATCGAAAACTTTAAAAAACGTAAAAATATTTTATTTAAAAAAATTTTTCGTCATGCGAGTATGGCACTGACGCTGTAAACTTACAGAGCGTATGAAAAATTCCATTTGAGTATTACTGAACCGTTTGTATAGAGCTTCAATTAGAGGGTAAGCTAGTTCTTACTATTCGACAATAGCAATAAGCAAATTATGTGAGGCTTAATTATGCAATGAAACATTTCATCAAAGCATCAGCAACACGATTATCAAACAAACTTTCCTCTTCTGATAAAGACATAGTTAATGACATATGGTTCATATAATAATCGAAAAAATCAATCAACTTAAATAAAGCATTCTCTAATCGTTGAGACGACTTTTCTGATCAGTGTCAATCTTGAGTAATTAGGCCTCACAACCAAAACAATTCGCCGTTTAGGCGCTGACTTATCAAAAGGGATGTATTTAATATGTGTTGAGGTATCCGTATGGGTTGCAAGCTCAGGCATAACAGTAATCCCCGTATTAACACTGACCATATACCTAAGTGTCTCAAGGCTTGATGCCCTAAACTGCTGATTTTCTTCAGCACCTGCCGCAAAACAATAGCCCATGGTTTGTTCCCGTAAGCAATGACCATCTTCAAGTGCCAACACTTCTTGCCCCTTCAAGTCATCGAATGTTACTTCATCTTTTTCTGCCAGTGGGTGCTGATTAGCGACAGCCAGATAGAGTGGCTCCTGAAAAAGATCAAAACAATCCAAGGTTTTCATACTCTCCATATAGGGTAATATCAAACAATCAATCTCCCCTTTATGCAAGCGATCCAAGAGTACATGGGTTTTTTCTTCATGCAGATAGAAATCAATTTTTGGCAACCACTCGTTAAGATGCACCATAACGATGGGTAAAAAATAAGGCGCCAAGGTGGGTATTAAGCCAACATGTAAATCCCCAGAAAAAGGGTCATGTAACGCTGTCGCATCTTGCTCAAACTGGCTGACCTTCTGAACAATTTCTCTCGCCTGATTGATCAACGCCTCACCTGCTGGTGTTAACATCACACCCTTGTTATGGCGTTCAATTAATTGGAGATCCAGCTGCTCTTCAAGTTTTTTTATTTGCCCACTCAAGGTTGGCTGACTGACATGGCAAGCATTGGCCGCTCGACCAAAGTGTTTATAATCATCCACTGCTATCAGATACTGCAAATCTTTTAATTTAACCATTAAAAGCCCTTTAGCGAGTTAAATAATGAATTCCCATACAATAGAAATTCATTCAATTTTTAAATAGCGTTAAGCGGCAATACTTTCTGTATTTGCATCAAGGCGTATCAAATAATCGAATGCACTCAAGGATGCCGTTGCGCCTTGCCCCATTGCAATAATGATTTGCTTATAGGCGTTATCCGTCACATCCCCTGCTGCAAATAACCCTGACACTGACGTTTCTGCCCTATAATCGACAATGATTTCACCGCGATTATTTAAATCAACTCGATCTTTTAACCATT
>CAKMZU010000391.1 GCA_929200485.1 uncultured Gammaproteobacteria bacterium
GGACGATTAGGGGGTAAAACATAGCCTTGAGACACTCTAACGCAATTATGTGCAGCTTCTAGTGTGTGAAGAAGACCACCTTCATTTGAATGATGATGAACCTCTGAAGCGGGAAGTAATTGAACTATTTCAGCTGTCCTTTCAATAGCAAACAAATAATGCTTTTGCCAAATATCCTCGGTGATACAAAATCCACGCTTAATTTGTCTGATTAATTTTTCTAGTTCATCATCAGATAAAAGCTGTTTTGCTATTAAAACTGTCAAAAAGGTAATTTTTTAATGTTGCTTTTATTAGCTGATTTTTCTGTGGGGGGACGATAGGAGCTACCTTTGAAAAATTTTAACATTTCCATAACAACCTTTAACTTTGGTAATTCTAAATAATACAAGGTTGTTATCTTCGTTTTGTTAGAATTAGTACATTAGTTTTGTTTTTCTATTCCGTCTGATTCAGCCCACTTTGGCGTAAGCAAAAATTTTACAGCAAGCAAAGGTAATACAAATTTATCAAAAGTTTCATCATCTGCTTCGGGATATTTAGCTCTGTTGAAGCTATATATGTAACGCAGAGGGATTATAGGGGTACGTGATTTACGATCAAGATCAAATTTTTCGTCAAGATTATAAATGAATAAATCCCTTGCTTCATTTAACATCATTTTTGCATCATCCCTTTCCACACCTTTAGGAAAATCCTTAATTAAGGCATATTTTTGCTGTGTAGCTAAAATAGCGCTAGCTAGCATTATATCCCTAGAATAAATTTCACCTAGACTCATTCTTAAACCTGTAGGCTTTGTTTCTTTAAGACTGGGATTATCCCTAAATTTTCCTATGGTTTCAAAATGTCTTAAACCAATTTTGAAGTATAATTTAGTCACAGCTTTATTAGCGCCTGAGCGAGCAAATATATCACTTAAAGCAGGATAAAGATGATTTACGTATGCGCTTTCAATTGCGGACAGTACATCGTCATTATCATCAGCGACTCCTACTTTAGAAAAACAAATAAATAAAAAAAACAGATACACAATAACCTTAGAGTGTGAAAGTAGGGTATTTTTTTCAAAGAGCATAAAAGTAGACCAAAATCCAAATTAAGCAATCACACATATAGATTTACGGGCTCAGAATAGTTCAATTTTTTCATGACAAATCACCTTAATGGCCAATTTAGTCCCGTCAATATTGATAGTATCAAAGATTACCCTGCCTTTCTTGAGTTGATCGATGATTATCTGCGCTTTACTTTTGAAGAAAAATACCAAGGCATGCCTGAGCCGTTTTCAGATATCCTTGAAGAATACCAACGTTCAAAATAGTACTTCAATCACTTGAGTTATTTTTTTATGCTTATGCTGTCTACCTAAACAAACAACAACAGGTTATGCCTCAGACAATAGAATAAACACGACAAAATACCACCCATCATTGAACGGCGAATAAACATATGATGCAAACCATCAATAAAGTAATGATTCTCGGTATTTTTTTGGTTATCTTGACTTCGAGTTGCAAAAAAAAGAGTGATGACGATAGCTATGAGACACTAAGAGGAGTAGACCTCCCCTACACAATGGCAACCCTCCCTGACAAGGAGGCGATGGCCGAGTATGTCGCGAACTACGAAAAAGACCCCATCAAAGGCGACATCATTATCTTTTTTGTAGACACTCTGCGCTACGACCTGGCACTGGAATATGCACCGACAGTTAGGCAATTTATGAGTGAAACGCTATCCGGCAAGCATATCGCTAGCGGCACAGCAACGTCTTACGCGTTGTTTTCAGTATTTCATTCCCAACCCGGATTCCTCACCTACAAAGATTATTTATCTACAGTCTACGATGAAACAGATCGAGGTTCATTCTTCTTTCAACTACTCAAGCAACAGGGGTATAAGATTTATGCCATTGGGCAGGCTTTTAGTTGCTGGACGAGCGATTTGCCATCTGAATATGTCTATGAACGGACAGAAAGCGTCAGCTTTTTCGGTCATTATACGCACTTGATTGCTAATTGTTCAGAGGAGAAGTATGCCGGCTATCCATCCACATTCGATATCCACCAGTGAGGCAAAGTGAATCAAGAGCGACTTAAAATTCAGCGATTTAAAACCATTTATGAAAAAAACCGGGAAGCAGGTCAAGCAGGCGTTTATATCATTGAACAAAATGGCGTACATGACCCCTACGGCTGGCTAAATCATCTTGATAATTTGCCTTATCCAGCTGAAGCTCATCTTAATAATATCATCAACGGCAAAAACTGTTTGACCTTTCCCGTAGAAACAATAGTCAGCAGTTATGCCAATGCCGTTTATAGCATGGACACAGAGTTTCAAAGCATCATAGACTACCTGAAACAGATGGGATCATACGAGAACACAACATTGGTATTTCTCTCGGATCATGGTGAAAGCCTGGGTCACAAAAATACCTCAGGGTTGACAAGGCACCATTCTGGCAACGTATATTTTCATGGCCACAGCTTACATAAGGAAGAAATTACTGCCCCTTTTGCAATAAAATTTAATGAGCAAGTAAATATGCATTACAGCGGTCTGCAAGACAAAACCTTATCCGGTGTCGATTTTTTTCCAACACTGCTTGATGGATTAAAGTATGAACTCGATGACGCCAAAGCCTTTTATCGAGGCGGTTCTGTGTTACAAAATACTCACCAATCCGAACACGTCACCATCTTACCGAGCTGGACGGCACCAACACGACGGCTTTGCCTGACAAATGACCAATATAAAGTGCACCTGCTAATTGACAAACACGATTTTTATAAAGCAAACGGATTTAAAATCATCGGCGTTCATACTCTTGATGATCAACCAGTAGTAGATACTCACGAGAAGGCCAATGTGATCGACAATATAGAAACTTTGTTTCCAATGGCTATTGAACAAATTTTTCCAATGCATTGAGTTATTTATGCAAACTTTAATGACATAAACTGATCTAACATAGGCCAGTAAATACAATATAAGCCTGCTTTTTTTATTTAGCTTTGCATACAAAGCTATTAACCACACCATTATCAAAATAAGAAATATGCATACAAACTAACGAGCAACGCCCCCGAGATGAAAGGGGCTGTTGCCATATATTTTT
>CAKMZU010000392.1:0-1747 GCA_929200485.1 uncultured Gammaproteobacteria bacterium
CCAGTAACCGCATGGGGACTAGAATGAACCGAAAATATAATCGACAAAAGAGAAAAAATACCTGTAAATTTTTGTTTCTCTCAGCAATTGGCATTTTGATTTTTTTAACCCCACTGCCGATCAACAATCAGTCAACGATTCTCATTGCTTTTTTAGCCGAAGAGTTAAAACTTCAACTTGGGAGCGTTATACCGAATCTCTTGCTGATAACTTTTTGGTTTTCTTCGGTTATAGCGTTTTTCTTTCAGGTATCTAAAAAAACACCACCAGCATGGGCTCGACGATTTTTCTTACCCAGCTTACCCTGGCTTATCATTAGAATAGTAGGCACGGTATTCTTTACACTTTGTTATTTTCAAATAAATGCACCCATTATCACCTCGGAGAATACCGGCCAAATTATTTACACCTCATTGGTACCCACTCTTTTTAGCGTGTTCATTCTCGCGGGCTTCTTATTACCATTTTTAATTGATTTTGGGCTGTTGGAGCTGATTAGTAGCTTTGCTAATCGAATCATGCGCCCACTGTTTAAATTACCCGGATTCTCAGCAATCAACTGTATTACCTCATGGATTGGCGATGGAACGGTTGGCATCATGCTCGCAGGGAAATTACTCGAAAAAGGGTTATACAACATTAAAGAAGCCGCATTGATCGCAGCGAATTTTTCAGCCGTTTCTATAACCTTTACCCTGGTAGTACTGCACCAAGTCAATTTGGAGGCGCACTTCTTTGCGTACTACTGCATCATCTGTGTTTCCGGTCTTATCTGCGCGATCATTCTGGCACGTATCCCTCCTTTATCCTCAAAACCTGTCACTTACCCATTTGGCGAGCATTCAATCAAACAGGAGGATTCCCAGACTCCGTCAATAAAAGAGAGCTTTCAATTAGCTCACAATAAAGCAAGCAATACCAGCATCAAAGAAGCCGTAATCATTAATGGTGGCCTCAATAGTCTTGAGCTGGTGCTTGGCGTCTTGCCAATTATTGTCTGTGTTGGCTTGAGCGGACTCATCATTGCTGAATACACCCCCGTTTTTACACTATTATCCAAACCATTAATTCCCTTGCTGAATTTATTGCAGATTGCTGAGTCAGAGCAGGCAGCTGTTTGTATTCTTGCAGGTTTCGTTGATATGTTTATCCCTGCAATTATTGCCAGTCAGTCAATCACTTCTGAAGAAACACGATTTATTATTGCCGCATTATCCGTCTCACAACTCATTTATTTATCAGAAACAGGTGCTGTTATCTTAAGCAGCAAAATCCCACTTAACTTGTTTGAGTTAATCCTGATTTTTATTTTACGCACACTCATTTGCCTGATAATTATTACGTTACTTTCCAAGCTATATTTCAGTTTGTATATATAATTGATAAATAACTGAAGATTTTTCTAAACATTACCCCATAAAAATAAGCCATAATTATCGAGGTAATCGAATGCTATTATCGTCACTGGATCTTCCTGTTCAACTAATCAACACGCATGATTTATCCTTTGATTATCATCAAATCAAAGCTAGCTATCAAGAATATTACGAGAAACACTACGCATGGGATTACTATCTGTTACGTCAAAATCAACTGGCATTTATTACTACAAACACATCAACAAAAATTACAAAAGATCATAAAAAAATTTTTTCTGAGTATTTTTTAGGTAATGCAGATATAAATGCATTAACGCCATTGATTAAGCATTTCTCTAAAGATCAATTGGAAAAGTTTAATGCCATAA
>CAKMZU010000392.1:1757-3118 GCA_929200485.1 uncultured Gammaproteobacteria bacterium
CAAACGACTGGGATATTCAGCGCCAAAAAGCCAGACCATTCAAGCAAACCTATGGAAAATTAGCCGACAAATCTAAAAACCCTGTTTACAGTGTTTCTGAGCGCTCATTTAAAGAGCTACCTAAAGAGATGCAAACAAAAGAACTGACGCAGCTACTGTGCGCTATTAGCCAGAGACTTCATGATCAACTAGCCAGTAAACCTGCAAAATTTAATATTGTTGTTCACCATACCATTGTGTTTTGCTATCCCGATATGCTTGGCAGTAATGCCCCGGAAGGTATTCATCAAGATGGTATTGATTTTATTATCTCAGCCTTTGTTTTAGAAAGAAAAAATATTCAAGGTGGTAAGAGTATTATCTACGGTAAAGATAAAAAGACACCTATTTTCCAAGGGACGTTAATGCCCGGACAAGGCATCTTGCAACCGGATAAAGGCAGTGAACTTTGGCACTCAGTCACTCCTATTGAATGCGATGAGGGTGACAACATTGGGTATCGATCAACCCTTGGGTTTGACATCACGCTCCTGTAAAAGACAATGCTCTATAGCTTATCAATACTCAATAGAACCTGAAAAATATAACTAAACAATAAACCGGATACTCCCTATGATACAAAAATTCATTTGAGCGCCGCTCCAAAAAACACTGTCTGAAAATCGAGTTACACCACATTATGTGCAGCGTTTTTTATTGTATATAACGGTTTCTCCCATTCCCATCCTTATTCTACAACATTTGATAGTATCATCTTAACTAAACCATGACGTAAATCATTTTCTAGATACCCAGTTCCTCTAGGGCCATGACCTTGCAATACACTCAAAGCAGTTGCGACCTTATGTTTTACATCTTTTTGATCTTTATTCACTGAAAAGGCATTTCTACAAATTACTTGGTCAATGTTGAAATCACGAAAAAGATCCAACATAATAGAAGATACTTCTGCTTTGTTTCCTGTTAGTATCATTTTAGTAATGTGTTTGACACTTGATTCTTCATAAGATGGTTCTTCAGCCTTCACATTAACCCAACCGTTTAGAATTAATATTATATTTTTGACAAAAGCTTCTATATCCCGGATTTGCTTAGTTGTAACCTCATATTGCATAGGTTCATTTTCATATGCTTCAAAATCCTTCTTCTCATAACTTGCTGGATGAACCCGCCTATTATAACTTATTGGTTGAGAATTAAGTATCATCTCATGAAAAGGGTAAGGTGGTGGAAATCTGTCAAAGCCTTTGTAGTTATGAGGACTCATATCACCAGTTTGTTCTTCTGACAACTCCTCGACATTATTTATTGGTTTAAGTAAGCCATTGCTATCTACAATGTACATCTTTTGATATTTGTTT
>CAKMZU010000393.1 GCA_929200485.1 uncultured Gammaproteobacteria bacterium
GGTGTGAGTGATACGAGTGGTGTGAGTGATACGAGTGGTGTGAGTGATACGAGTGATGCAGAAATGAGCCCTGACGAATGGGACGTTGAATGGCTGAGGGTTTTCCTCGAGTAAATACACGACTCTTTTATACAGAATACTATTTCATGGATGAAAACCCTCAATGAATTTAGAATCCAAAAGCCGTTACGATAATGATTCGTATTATCATTAAATCCTGATAATTCAACCGCTTACTTATAAATGAACACTATCAAACATTGTTTTTTAGTTACTCGATCATTATAATGCGGCCGGACGAAAGATGCTCACAATGACACTTTCGCTTCGAATAACCATAACATGTCGCCATATTTTGGTTAAAAACAGAGGCCTGCTATTGGTCACTCAATCAGCCACAAGAGTAAAGCCGTGAAAGACAACAGACCCGTGAATCTCGACTTGACAACTATCCAGTTGCCAGTCACTGCCCTGACCTCCATCCTGCATCGTGTATCAGGTGTTGCCGTATTTGTTGGCCTTGCGTTGATCATTTATCTTTTTGATCAAGCATCCGCCTCAGAAGAAAGCTTTTTAGCGATCAAAGAATGCATTAACAATAGCTTCCTAACACGATTAGCACTATGGGCTGTCGTTAGTGCTCTGCTATTCCACACTGTTATGGGCGTAAAACATTTAATTGCAGATCTAGGCTTTGGTGAAACAATTGAAAGCGGCAAACGCGCATCGACCATCGCTCTGGCAGTCGCTGTTGTTCTTATTTTATTAGCAGGGGTATGGATATGGTAACGCAAGTCACTAACTTTGGCCGAAACGGCGTATCGAACTGGTTAATCCAGCGCTTTACTTCAGTTGTTATGCTGGCATATTTTATAGCCGTTGCCTGTTTCTTTCTATGCAACGACAATATCAGCTACGATTTATTTAAAGCCTATTTTTCATCTACCTCGATGACCATTTTCAGTACTGCAACCTTGTTAGCGGTCATTGCACATGCATGGATCGGCTTATGGTCAGTATCGACCGATTACCTGACAACAAGAATGATGGGCAATAAAGGCACAGTGCTTCGCCTAATTTTCCAGGCAGCATATTCATCCATCTTGTTTATATACCTCGTTTGGGGTCTTAAGATTTTGTGGGGCTAAGCTATGACAATAAGAACGATAGAATTTGACGGAGTCATTGTTGGTGGTGGCGGCGCAGGCATGCGTGCAGCTCTTCAGCTTGCTCAATCCGGTTATAAAACTGCCGTAATCACTAAAGTTTTCCCAACTCGGTCGCATACCGTATCCGCCCAAGGTGGCATCACTTGTGCGATTGCATCGGATGATCCTAATGATGATTGGCGCTGGCACATGTATGACACCGTTAAAGGGTCAGATTACATCGGTGACCAAGATGCTATTGAATATATGTGTTCAGTAGGCCCTCAGGCAGTATTCGAACTTGAGCACATGGGTCTTCCTTTTTCACGTACCGACGAAGGCCGTATTTATCAGCGTCCTTTCGGTGGCCAATCTAAAAACTTCGGTGAAGGCGGCCAGGCAGCCAGAACTTGTGCAGCAGCAGACCGTACCGGTCACGCCCTACTCCACACCCTTTATCAAAGCAACATGAAAAACAACACGGTTTTCATGAACGAATGGTATGCGGTTGATTTGGTTAAAAACGTTGACGATGTTGTTGTTGGTGTTATCGCTATCTGCATGGAAACCGGTGAAACTGTATTCGTCAAATCAAAAGCGACGGTTTTTGCTACCGGCGGTGCTGGTCGTATTTATGCTTCAACCACTAACGCACACATCAATACGGGTGACGGCATTGGTATGGCATTACGTGCTGGATTCCCGGTACAAGACATTGAAATGTGGCAATTCCACCCAACCGGCATTCATGGCGCTGGCGTTCTGGTTACTGAAGGTTGCCGTGGTGAAGGTGGTTACCTTGTCAATAAAGACGGTGAGCGTTTCATGGAGCGTTATGCACCTAACGCGAAAGACCTTGCTGGTCGTGACGTTGTTGCTCGCTCAATGGTTATGGAAATTCTTGAAGGCCGAGGTTGTGGACCAAACGGTGATCACGTTCACCTTAAACTTGACCACCTTGGTGAAGAGACCTTAATGGCTCGCCTACCTGGCGTTTGTGAATTATCTGAAACATTCGCGCACGTTCATCCAAAAGACGCACCAATCCCTGTTGTTCCAACTTGCCATTATATGATGGGCGGCATTCCAACTAACGTTGATGGCCAAGCCTTGATGGTTGACGAAAACGGCAATGATAAAGTTATCGAAGGCCTGTTCGCTTGTGGAGAAGCTGCCTGTGTATCTGTTCACGGTGCTAACCGTTTAGGTGGTAACTCACTCCTCGATTTAGTTGTATTTGGCCGAGCAGCAGGTCTTTACATCGAAAAAGCGCTTAGAGAAGGCATTGAGTACACCGAGGCCAATCAAGATGATATTGATCGTGCAATGGCTCGACTCAACAAGCTTAACGGCTCTAAATCAGGTGAAACCACCAGTGCATTAAGAACCGAACTTCAAACCATCATGCAAAACCACTTTGGCGTATTCCGTCGTGGCGACTACATGCAAGAAGGCATCAAGAAATTAGCAGATCTTCGCACCCGCATTGAAAATGTTTATCTTGATGATAAGAGTGATGCATTCAATACTTCACGTATTGAAGCGCTTGAGCTACAAAACTTATTAGAAGTTGCTGAAGCAACCGCTATTGCTGCAGAAGAAAGAAAAGAAAGCCGTGGTGCACATGCCAGGGATGACTTCCAGGATCGTGATGATGAAAACTGGTTATGTCACTCCATGTATAACCCAGTCAATAAAACAGTTGGCAAGCGTGCGGTGAACTTTGAGCCGAAAACGGTTGATACTTTCCAGCCAAAAGCACGTACATACTAATTAGGGGGACTATTGATGTTAACCGTCAGCATATATCGCTACAATCCAGAAATCGATAAAGAACCCTACATGAAGGACTATGAAGTCGATACCCAAGGTAAAGACTTGATGGTTCTTGATGTATTGGAAATGCTTAAAGCACGTGACTCAGGTCTTGTGTACCGCCGCTCTTGCCGTGAAGGGG
>CAKMZU010000394.1:0-865 GCA_929200485.1 uncultured Gammaproteobacteria bacterium
GAAAACCTCCTGCCGTGGAATTTTAAAAAATCTGATTCTGCTTAATAGGCAAGATGGCGGGTTTATGGGCGCTTACTATAAAAAATTCCTTATCTTCCTCTACGATAGCAAAAATACATATTGAAAATATGTACAATTAAATTTATTACTCTTACGATCATCTCCATATCTTATTTGTTATTTATCAATAAAGCACTCACAGCAAAAATGCGCGAAGCGAGACCCTTTTAGATGAAGGTGGTAGAAATTAATTTTTTCAAATAGTTTTGCAGCTGATTTAGCTAAGTCCATCGCTTGCTTGTGATATTTTTTTGAGATATTTTTTCTAGACTTCCCCGTCATAGCTGAAAAACATAGAATTAGCCATTCTTTTTCATGCTCATTTAAAACCCGGTAAGGGCAAGGCTTTTCGACCGACAACATAATAGGTTTATCCCATCCTGGATCGCGACTTTAAATCATAGCTGTTTCACTTACTTGATCACCAATGAACACCCTCTGTTCACCATGGCCATTTTGGATAGTAACTATGATATTTACCGGTGACATCTAGCTGAAGTAGCTTACCACAGCTATCTATATGTTTATCTCTCCTATTAATTCTTCTGAATCAGCCATGCAACATCTCTGAGTGATGCAAACAATCCTAATATAACGCAAAACTCAAGGGAAATTTAATACTAGAAGCTTGTAGGAACCTTTGTTAGCCGTTTTGTGCAAATGATTTATGATACTCTACTATTCCAGAAGGTATAGATTTGCCAAAATTTAAAGTAAGAAAAAATTCAGGCGGAACACCTTCAAAAATTAAACAGGGATTGGCTTTAAAACCAAATCTACCATAATAATTAGGATCACCTAACAA
>CAKMZU010000394.1:875-3100 GCA_929200485.1 uncultured Gammaproteobacteria bacterium
ACCTAACAATACGCAGCCCTCAGCCCCTTGACGCTTTATTGATTCTAACCCAGATTTGATTAGTTTAGCCCCTACCCCAGCATTTTGATACTTAGGTATAACTGATACAGGCGCTAATCCATACCAGTTGCATTCTCTATTTGCAATTTTAACTTCTGAGAACGCGATATGTCCGACTAATTTTCCAACATATTCTGCAACTAGAGAAACAGATAGGGCTGAGCTATCTCGTAATTGAGAAACAATAAACTGCTCTTTATGATTACTATGCGGGTGATTCTCAAAAGCTGATTCAATTATTTCACTAATTTCTATTGATTCATCAAGTTTTTCAGGTCTAATATTTACATCTACATTCATGATCAATCCTATTATACGTACGGGTAAGAGGGTAATAAAACAGCTCTGCCATGGCCATTGGTGTTAGCATACAGCCAAAGGCTTAGACTAAAATAAGACTTAATTGCCTTCACTTATGCTTATATTTATTTAGCGCAAAATTTGACTATTACCTAAAAAATTTTCAATCTCTTAAGGGCATATATGGACGCTCCGAAAGTTTCAAGCAAAAAAGTCTCTTAGCGCGTGAGAATTTCTCGCGCCTAATAACGTTTACCTTATTCAACCCTTGCATACTTTTAGCCTACAACAATATTAAAAACGGCAGTACTAGACATATATCCGGCTTCTCCACAGGGAGATAAATACTCCCAGAGCCCTAATGAAATCCGTACCTAGCCATCTAAACACCTCTTCGGCCTCAAAGGCCGTACCCTAACCAGATTGTTACTAGGCCGGAAAACCGTTTGTCATCAATAAAATTGTCTGCCTTGATATGAAAGTGTTAAGTGTAATTTTTTTGAGTCTTATTGACCCTATCGTTTTACTAAAAAAATGGTCACACTGGTTTATCTTCCCACGATTTTTCCTTGGTTAATACCGCCCAAATAACGCGAGCCATTTTGTGTGCCAGCGCAACACAGGCTTTGTGTTTACCTCGTCTTGCTTCAACTTGTTTTATCCACTGATCATATCTGCCATTTTTTCCATTGGCTCTATGCTGATAGGCCCTTGCACCATGCACCAGCTGTTTTCTTAGGTACCGATCGCCCCGTTTAGTGATGCCACCCATCATCGACTTTTGACCACTTGCGTGCTGCTTTGGGGTTAATCCCATCCACACAGCAAAGTCTCTTGCCGTTTTAAAGTGTTTGGCATCGCCTACTGCTGAAAAAATAGCTGTCGCATTAATCACGCCAATACCAGGAATACTCATCAGCCTTTTACAGCTTTCTTCTTGATTAGCATAAGCTGTCAGACGATTATCTGTTTGCTTAATCCGTTCATCTAAATCGCAGTATTCTTCCAATAGCGATGCCAGTTCCTCTCGAAACATAAGGGTGGTCTTAGTAGATTCTAGTGCTTCATGAATTAAGCTTTTTAAGCCTGCCGCTCCCCTTGTCGCCACAATGCCATACTCACTCAACAGGCCACGAATCTGATTGCTTATCCCTGTTCGCGCTTTCACTCGCCACTCTCGAACTCTGTGGAGGCTTTGAACATCCTGCTGTTGAAGACTTTTAACCTTTACAAAAGTGATGTTCGGTCTCTGAGATGCCTCACCAATTGCCACAGCATCATTCGCATCATTTTTGTTACCCATAACAAATGGCTTCACATGCTGTGCAGGGATTAAGTTAACTGTATGGCCATAGCTTTCAAATAATCGACCGAAATAGTTGGCTGAATAACAAGCTTCCATGACAATGGTCGTCGGCTGGTATTGAGCAATGTACTCAATGAACTTTGCCCGCGAAAGCTTTTTATTACTGGCAACCTCATTGCTTTCAGTGATCACACACACTTGAAAAACAGACTTTGCTAAATCTACTGAGATAAGTTTACAATCTTGCACTTGGACGCTCCTACTATATTTGGGTTTCAGGTCTTTTAGACCATGAAAATGGCGCATTGTGACGCCGGTTAGGTGCGTCCATCTCATCACCTCTATAATTGATTTTGCGATTCTGCGCTGAATTTCAAGGTTTTCAGTCAGGCGAAGGTTGCCGTTAATGTTAGACACCTTAACAAAGCCTTCAACGCAGCTGAAAGCCTTGAAATTAGTGCCCGAAGGGGCATCTATAAATAAATCCGACATCCCTTTTAATGAAACATTTATTTTAAGAAACAAGGTCTATAGCTTTTTTGACAGAAGCCAAAAGCAA
>CAKMZU010000395.1 GCA_929200485.1 uncultured Gammaproteobacteria bacterium
ATGAACAGTGGCTAGAGGCCGCAATGGTCCTCCAAAAAGGGTATTTTGTTTCAAGTGCCCGCCGTTTTGATCTGAACCAAGTTGAGGGTGAACCTGCAGCGAATCATGCGGTGATGAAGGCGGCTTGTTATTCGTATTCTGAACCGCAATTATCTAATGCATTCAGAACAAAAAACAGTACTCGGGATTTTACGGATGCCGAGGAGCAGCTATTACAATTCAAATAAATCACTATTCCACGGATGTCTTCAGTTTCTTTTGATTGAGTAAGGTGGAGTTGCTACCTTTCCTCTTAACTTGTTTATCAGTCTGCGGAGTGCATTGGCAACCACCAGTTGGTATCCTGAATTCATAAGAACGACTTTGGAAAGGCAAGCCATTTTCTTTGGCTTGTTGAGCATGCTTTTTATCCAATTCTATTGTGCCCTGAACAATAGAAAGAAAAAGATCTTTGGTGGTTGCCTTGCAATGAATTGGGCAATAGTTGTGTGGGCTTCCTTGAAGGGGGGTGTCAGTCGTGCTGCCTTCGCAGTGATTGGCAGCCGGAGAATCCTTAGGAGGTATATTATCCGCTGTATGCATTTGTTCGTCATGTAAATGTTCTGCTTCTAAAGAAAAACCTTCGTTTTTAATATTCTCATGGCCACTGGTATCCTGGTCGTCATCAATTTTTTCTCGGGAATGACAGCAGTTTATGCAGCACAAAAAAAGTTTCTTGAATGAATCGAGGGGTCCTGCATTGGCGTTATTCGAGAGCGTAAATATTAGATAAAAAATAATTAAATATGGAAGAGTCGCGTGTCTCATTCTGTTTTTAAATACGTGAATGTTAAATTATTTAGTCACATGTTTTCTTAAAAGTTCAATAATATGTTTTGGTTGTCGGTTTTTTCCTGTGTTTTTCTTTTTGCTTTTTCTTCTTCTTCTTCTTGCTTTAGTACGGTGATTTGAAAAGGAGTCATAGGGCATTCAATATTTTTGCTGGATTTTGGATGCCTGTTTTGATCTGAATTATCCTCTTTAAATTTTGGCTCAGGTGATGGCGTGAGTTCTGCTATTGGCTTGCCAATAGTACTTTTTTCCGTATTGTTACAGTCCGTTAGTGCAGAAGTGTCATCCAACATCTTGGTATCCTGTCTTTGGCTGGATAGGCAGAAGCTAAAGCAACAAAAGTATCTCTTGAAAAAACTCTTTCCCATGGTAGCGTTTGCAGAAGCTGAAAGAAAAATATAAAAAATAAAAACACAATAAAAAATATTCTGTTTCATAGGCTCTTTAGAAAAGTAAATGCTAAAGAGGTTAGTTGCTTTATTTAACAAAAGTTCCAGAACAATTTATTTAGCGAGTCTGATGATTTGATAAAAAATTATGTATTGAGTTAAAAATGATTTTTTTAATATCACATGATTCATTAACGAGTTGATGTTTTGCCTGGTTAATGAAAACACATTCCATATTGGGAAATTTTTCTTTTAGTAGTAGTGCGTTTCTCTTCCCGTTAACCGTGCTGTCATTTTTTCCCTGAAGCATTAATACCGGTAACTTTTTAATGGCAGCGGGTGCAAAATCATTGGTTAGCCAGTCTTCCAGTGCTTTTAGCCAGTCAACGGAAATAACCTGTGTTTGGAGGGGATCTTTATGCCGAATAAAATGCCAAAATTCCTGGTTTGAGGTATTTTTTTTATATTTCCTGGGGATGGTTTTGATGAAAGGGTGAGCGAGGCGCCTCTGCCATTTAATCCATGGCCAGCCTATGGGCTCAACTAAAGGGGCTATCAGTAAGAGTTTTTCAACTTCTGGGAAATCTTGAGATAAGACATGCTGCATAGCCACAGCTCCACCTGTGCTGTGACCACAGATCAGTGACAGTGGAAAATCCAGCCTTTGTTTAAGAAATATAATTAAATCGGCTAATACCGCTTGATAGGTTTTAAAGCTATGGATAACAGATCGATCACCTGACGAAAGGCCATGCCCCGGCAAATCAAAAACAATGACATTGAGTGATTTTTTAAGAAAATGCTCAATGAGTGGCCGCAGATTGGCTGAATGATCAAAATAACCATGAATTAATATAACACTACCTGTTGGATTCAAAGCAGTGAATTGATGTGTAAATATGTCATAACTACCTAGTGAAAGACGCCCTAGTGATTGATCCTGAGCGATACCTTGTTTAACGAAATTGATTCGATAATAAGCCAGATAAGCTTTTGCATCAGTGTGTTGGTAGTTAGCTTTGGAAAATGGTGGGAGGGCGCTAAGGGCATTTGCATCAAACATGGGTGTATTTTATCAATCAGATATTGATAAGACTATAAGAGGTGGGGTCTGATAACAAGTTTATTAGTGTACCCGATAGAGGTGACTTAAAATTAATAGGAGAGATATTTTTATTGGTTTTACTAGAGGCAACATATTAGGAGAATCAGGAGTCTATGATGGTTTGAACTTTTCTTGAATTCAATATCTATCAAAGGTAATGACGATACCTATGAGAAATGTATGGGGTTTAGTTCTGGGCTTGCTGATACTTGTGAATGCAACCTGTGCGACGGTTTCAGCTACAACACTAGAAAAGCTTATGAATGGTATAACAAATGGTCGTTATGATGATGTGCTAAAAGAACATAACATGTATCCTCTTCTTGTTGAATGCATTGGAAACGAGGGGGCGATCTATCCTGAATGCATTAAAAGTATCCTGTGGTTAAAGAAAGATACTGCTTCCAATGAGAAACCTTATCTTGTCTATACTCGTACTCAGTGGAAAGAGCTTTCGATTAAAATGCCACCTGAGTCCAAGCAACTTGAGGGGGTGAGGTTGGTTAAGTCAGGTGAACGTATCATTAAAACTTTGAATATTGAGGAAGTTTGTAATTCCAAAACTCAGGTATTCACATCCGATCTTTCTGAGATTTTGAGTGAGATTGGATGTGGGAAACATGGGGAATATTCTTTTAGCAATGGCCCGCATTTCAAGACTTGCTTGTGTGAATGCCTACTCCCCACATTAGATTTAAAGCAAGATTTACCAATGATCACTCACAAAAATGTAAAAGATACCCTAATGGTTTTGATTGGTTTGTATCAAAAAAA
>CAKMZU010000396.1:0-1551 GCA_929200485.1 uncultured Gammaproteobacteria bacterium
TTTTAACAATAGGCTTGTTGAGCAATTCAATCATGTATTAATTAAGGTGAGAATTATGCAATCGGTGGAAAGAGTCAGTAATTTTAAATCCTTTGGTGGTTGGCAGCAGCGTTTTAAACACCGCTCTGATACATTGCACTGCGATATGCACTTTTCTGTCTATTTACCGCCGAATTACCATGAAGATATTTCTCTGCCTGTGATTTACTGGCTATCAGGCTTGACCTGCACCGATGAGAACTTTGTCCAAAAAGCCGGGGCTCAGCGATTAGCAGCGGAAAAAGGGGTTATTCTGGTTTGCCCTGATACCAGCCCAAGAGGCGAGGGTGTACCTGATGATCCGGAAGGTGCCTGGGATTTTGGTTTAGGTGCTGGATTTTATCTCAATGCCACCGAATCACCTTGGCGTAGTCACTATCAAATGTATGACTATGTGCTGGATGAGCTGCCTGCAATCATCAATGCGTTATTTTCCATCAAAAGCAAGCCAGCTATTATGGGGCACTCAATGGGTGGGCATGGCGCGCTGACGATAGGATTAAAGAATTTGGACCGTTATGGCTCAATCTCAGCGTTTTCTCCTATTGTTAATCCTGTTGATAGTCCCTGGGGTCAAAAAGCGTTCTCCCATTTTTTGGGTGATGATCAATCAGCATGGAAGGATTATGACTCGGTGTTATTGATGGAACGGTTGAAAGACAGTGAGCATAAAGCACCCATTTTGGTTGATCAAGGCTTAGATGATGCGTTTTTAAATGAGCAGTTAAAGGTCGATCGTTTGCAAAAAACAGCTGACTCGGTCCATTGGCCGCTGATACTGAATAAACATGAAGGCTATGACCATAGCTATTTCTTTATTGCCAGCTTTATTGAGAAACACATTGCTTTTCACTGTGATAATTTCTAGTGTAGCTACTGGAAAATGCCTTCAATGCTCAAATGCTGCATGATAAGCATCCTTCGACGAGCTCAGGATGAACGTTAATATGGGTTTCAGAGATATCTTCCGTTCGTACTGAGCCTGTCGAAGTGTGCCAAAAAAATGGAAGAGACTTCGAAGCAGATGCCCTTAAAGCTTTCATGATCCTACCCACTTTCTCGTGTCTTTTAAAAACATTAGCAGGTACAAAGGGTGGTTAGTGGTTGAATCCCTCTACCGATGTTCATGTGTCTATCTAGGAGAGGGAGTTGCCATTCTCATAAGGAGGAGGGGCAGCCGTCCTTGCATCAGTGAATCTCTCTCTTTCCTGTCCAATTTCCTTTAAGAATTACCATCAATATGAAAAAAAGCGATTTTTTCGTGTTTTGTAGGGAATAAATCACCAATTTTGCTGACTAAGTATATTAAACGGGATTTTTCCGTACTTTCCTAATGAAACAAGAGAATGGTGATATGCTTAAAAAACGATTAATCATGCTATTATCCTTGGTTGCCTCTATCTTGATGCTGAGTGTTGGTGCTAATGCGGCTTTTTCAGATTGGTTTAAGAGTAGCGATTCGAAACAAACCATCAGTGGGGATATCAACGATGTTGCCTCTAAGCTTAATTT
>CAKMZU010000396.1:1561-3088 GCA_929200485.1 uncultured Gammaproteobacteria bacterium
TTGGTTCAATCCTTCAAAAGTCTCACGAAGCCAAGAAACAAGTGTTTCAAAATGCGGGTTTGGATATGAATAAAGTTCGTGAAGGCGGTGGTATTCCTGATGCAAAAAGAAAAATGGTTATGAAAGATTTGCGTAATATCGATATGCAAACCTCTGATCAATTATCACGAATTTTAGATAAAAAACAAATGAAGCAATGGAAATCCTGGATGCATGAAAAACGTGAAATGCGCAAGCATATGTACCGTTCGCAAAAAGGCACAGTTGCCGGTGGTATGGGTGGTGGAGATATGAAGATGGACAGGGATATGGATATGAAGAGGAATATGAGTCAGTAATTCATTGTTGTAATTTAAGTTACTGAAAGTTGCCTCGTATGGCAGCTTTCTTAATAAGGCTTTTTAGCCGACTTCAATACCAATTGAGACATTCTTCCGTTTTTTGTCGACTTATTTCATAGGTTTTGCAGGGGTTTTTATCATTCAATACAAGATAAATCATTATTGCTCGAAAAGTGAACTGTTTACTCTATTTTAATAGAACTTATGTCGTTTAATGCGTCCTAAGAAATATGCCTCAGGCAGTTTTTGGAGGGCCAGGTATGAAAACGATAATAAACAAACTTAAGAGCGGATCACAAAATAACAAAGGTGCAGGCTTGGCAAAGCATTCAGCTAGCTGGTTAGTCATTTTATCTTCTTTGATTCCTCACTTTTCACATGCAAGTAACAAAAAGCTTTATGAGAAGCTGAATTTGAAATCATTAAACCTCAAGTACGAGGTGTTTGATTATGCCATGAAAGGCTTTGGTGAAATCAACCCGCCAAATCAAAAGTATTTGGCAATTAACGACTACTCTCAACATAGTTCTCAAAAACGGTTTTACTTGATCAATCTGGAAACACAAGAAGTTGAAATCAATGACTATGTTGCTCATGGTAAACATAGTGGTTACAACGGCAATACTAAAAGTTTTTCAAATGTGGAAAACTCAAAACAAACGTCATTAGGGTTTTATTTAACGGATAAACCTTATTATGGCGGGAATGGATTTTCACTCAAGCTTAAAGGGTTGGAAAAAGGGATAAACGATAATGCAATGAAACGATATATCGTTATGCATGGCGCATCTTATGTCTCTGATAGCTGGGTCGATAAACATGGTCGAATCGGTAGAAGCTGGGGTTGCCCTGCCATAAGTAAAGATAATATTAAAGAGGTCATTAATAAAATCGAAGGCGGTACATTGATGTTAAGTTACAGCGATAAGGCAGACTACCTTAATAAAAGTAAATATGGTCAGATGTTTTAATCGACATCGACTCAATATCTTACCTATATCCAAAGGCTGCATTTTGCAGCCTTTATTTTGGGCCAATTGGCGGGTGTTTAATGGTGAAATGTGAATATACAAGCATTATGACTTGTTTTGTCCTTTAGCAGATTGCCTTTTAAACCTAAAAAAAGCAGTTGAAAACAACAACTCCTCTGGAGTGCAGGTGAAGCAAAGACTTTGGCAAATAGTAG
>CAKMZU010000397.1 GCA_929200485.1 uncultured Gammaproteobacteria bacterium
ACCATATGCGCGGCTATTGAACCTAAAAGCCCTTGAAATGATAGCGCCTCATAGCAATCAAGCCATTGTTGATTCGCCGCTTCGCCTTGTTGCTGTATATCATCAGTCACAGCTGATGAGATAACATGGCTAGTTACCCCCGCATCACTCTTTATTTCAGTAGCTTGCGTTTCAATCCGCTCATCATTGGCTGGTTGTATCTTTTCTTCAATGGGTCGAGTTTGAGGGTTATCTTGAATATCAATAGCGCCAGGTGATAGTACTTCGAGTGACTCTTCAAGCTCAGCGACGATATCTGAAGAGATTTCGTTTTCTATAACGCCAGTATTCGCTAAAACCTGAGACTCGGCTGCTTCGTGAGCTCTCTGCTCTGGCGTTCGAATGCTGATTTCATCTATCGGCTTTTTTTTTAATTCCGTTGTCTCAGCATAATTTGCTGGTGCATGGCTATCCGGTTCATCATTAGCTACACCTGCCTCGGCAGGTGGCTTGCTCATCGTCTCCGGCATGTCATTAGTTTGGCCACTTGAAGATTCAAGCGGTTTAGTGCCCGACTGAGAATCCGCTCGGGGCAAGTTTTGCTCCAAACGCTCAGGCTCAGAAACCCCAAGCGGTCTAAAAGCCAACAGCCTAAGCATCGTCATTTCAAAGCCTGATCTGGGCGATGGGGCTAATGCAAAATCTTTTTTGCCTAAAAGTGCCATCTGATAAAAAAGCTGCAGTTCCTCTGGAGATAAGCGCTGGGCTTTTTCAAGAATAAACTCCTGATCACCATACTGGTTATCAATCGCTTCAGGCACTTGCTGTGCAATGGTCAATCGATGCAAGGTAAACAACACTTCATCCAGCATTTGGCCATAATTGGGTGAAAATTCGGCAACACCCTTAATAACAGAGAGAATCTTCATACCATCATGGCTAATCAATGCATCAATCAGATGGCGTACCACTTGCGGGTCAATTGTCCCAAGCATCTGGCTAACCGCATCGAGAGTAATCTGACTCTGACAGAAGGCAATGGCCTGATCGGTGAGACTTAAGGCGTCACGCATACTACCATCTGCGGCATGACCTAGTGACCATAGCGCCTGCTCATCAAAACTTATAGATTCAGTCGTCAACAAGTGCTTCAAATGCCCTGTGATAAACTCTGCTGAAAGGTTTTTAAGCGTGAACTGTAAACAACGAGACAGGATAGTTGCTGGAAGTTTTTGCGGATCTGTCGTCGCTAATAAAAATTTGACGTGCGAAGGAGGCTCCTCCAGCGTTTTTAACAAGGCATTAAAACTATGGGTTGAAAGCATGTGCACTTCGTCAATCAAATAGATTTTAAAGCGACCCTTGGTAGGCGCGTATTGCACATTATCCAATAGCTCTCGCGTGTCTTCTACTCGCGTTCTTGAGGCAGCATCCACTTCGATCAAATCAACAAAATGGCCGCCACTGATTTCAGTACAGGATGTACATTCTCCACAGGGTGTTGCAGTGATGCCCTGCTCACAACTTAAGCACTTGGCTAAAATTCGGGCAATACTGGTCTTACCGACACCACGCGTTCCTGAGAACAAATACGCATGGTGTAACCGACCCGTTTCCAAGGCATTAATGAGTGCTTGAAGGACGTGTTGCTGACCCACCATCTCACTAAAAAAACGAGGGCGGTATTTTCTGGCAAGCACTTGATAGGACATAACAAAACGGCTCAAATGACAATTTTTCTATTATACACAATAGAGCGATGTACAATAAACACAAGTCACAAGCTTTAGCCTGTCTGGGAATAAAAAAACAGCGGAAAGAAAGCTTAAGAATAATGAGAAATAGTGATTATTGAGAAAGAAAACGTTGAGAGATGGTGGCAACTCTAAGAAGCGACATCTCGGCACACGAGTCAGTAATTACCGTTGCTCCCTTCCGGGCCTGGCGGAGTTCACTACCTATCATTGCGAGAGAACCCCTTAGAGCCACCTCAACGAGACGCAATTCTATGGATTTAACCCTCGATTGCAAGAAGTTTTTAAATAAAGCTTAAAATAAAACCCTATCCGAACGAAAAAAATCAAGCTATGCTGATAAATAAACAAATCGCATATCATTTATTTTACTTATAACTAAACCGTGACTATGAAAAGCCCTGCCTCCCTTTATATTTTGATCAGTGCCCTTATTTTATGTAATACAATTCTGATAACTTCAACACATGCTAAAACATTTAAAGGCAATAGCAACAAACATAAATCCAGCCACACCAAAAAAAATAACGCGATGAAACCTAGTGCACAGATCCCCGACACTAACGCGTTAAAACCTGCACCAAATCTCTCAATTACAACGGTTCAACCACATACCGCCATTTACGCTATGAGCTTCGGCGGGTTTGATGTGGGGCACATTCGTTATCAACTGACCAAAATACAAGGCAATCATTATGAATACAAAGTTGACAGCGATTTAGGTTTTCTTTTGTTATCCGATAAACGTGAGATTATTTCTGAATTTATTTTGGATAACGACAAGTTTTTAATCACCCCCGTGAGCTTCCAACAAAACCGAAGTGGTACAGGCGGTGATTTTACTGAATCGGTTACTTTTGATACTAAAGCCCAACAGGCAAAAAGTTTATTCAAAAAGAAAAGTAAAGCGATTAAATTAAAGAACAAAACCTTAGATGCTTTATCAGCTCAAGTGCAGATGCGGCTCGACTTATTAGGCAAAAAAAATGAATTTAAATACCACTACGTGCTGGGTAACAAAATTGATAATGTCAGCTTTGTATTAATTGATGATGAAAGTATCGCTTTTGACAATTATAAAATGCTGGCTAAAAAAGTAGAGATTAAACGCAAGAGTAAAAAGCGTAACACCTACCTATGGTTCACGGAGCAATTAGGCTTTGTACCCTTCAAAATAGAAGATTCACGCAAAGGCAAAGAGGCCATCATCGCTCAACTGGTTTATTACGAACAAGAGTCACCTAGTGGCAATATTGTTTTTGGTCAAAAAGTGCCATTAAGCACCGTTCACGAAAAACCCAAAAGCAAACAAAAAAAGCACCATAGGCGGTAGACATAAAGACGAAGTCTAAT
>CAKMZU010000398.1 GCA_929200485.1 uncultured Gammaproteobacteria bacterium
TTGCCAATCAGTAAAATTTCCCCCGGTACATTGCGTGCCACATTCGATGATGTGCCCAGCTAAACAAGCTTGCGCCAAGCGATCATAGTCGGTCATCGACCAGCCAAATTCATACACTAAAGGAGCAAGAACGACGGCGCTGTCGACAATACGACCCGTAATGACAATATCCGCATTTTCAGCTAAGGCTTTGGTAATTGCTTCGGCACCAAGATAGGCATTCATGCTCAGGATATGTTCGGGCATCATCTGGCCAGAAAACATATCCGTTTGGCCTTCGTCCCGATAGCGCTGTTGCTGACTGATAAGGTCATCACCATCGACCACGGCAATGCTTAGCGACAGGTTTTGAGCGAGCGCTTGTTCTTGAAGGGCATTCGCACAGGCCTGTGGATTTATCCCGCCCGCGTTGCTCACAACTTTGATGCCTTGTTGTTTAATTTGGGCAAGCAGGGGTGTTAACACCGGTTGAACAAAGTCTGCTGCAAAACCTGACTCGGGATTGCGTGCTTTTTGTCCGGCCATAATTGCCATGGTTATCTCGGCAAGATAATCAAATACCAGATAATTCAATTGGCCTGCACCAATTAACTGTTTGGCTGCTGTTTCAGTATCCCCCCAAAAAGCAGAAGCGCAACCGATACGAATGGGGGCTGATTGGGCAGACATAAAATAATTCCTGCTGGTTTGTGTGCTTAAGTCTCGGCATCGTATAAAAAAGGTCTTACCCTATTAGACATTGATAGCAATAAAGGTTTTGTTTCCTTGGAAGAGTAGGGCAAAGAAATTTTTTCGAGATAAATCCTCCAAGCACTTCACCGCAAAAATCGAGTGAAGATTGGCGGGTTAAAAAATCATGAATTGAAGGCATGGCATTCTAAAAAATACTTGAGTTGTGAGTGGTAAATATGTGAAGCCTAGTGACTCATTTTAAAATGATACGTTATTAAAGCGTTATATCAGTACGAGGCTGCAAAGCGTTGCTCTTTTATTGATGTTGATTAATTGATGTCTATGTCCCCGTCGTTTTCTTCAATGATATTGTCCTTGATATTATTTGTTGTATTTTTGGCAGTATGAAAGCAAGGAGAGGATTTTACTGGTAATCCGATATTTTTAGTGGTATCAAAGTTAACGGAGTCAACGCTGACGGGGTCAACGCTGATTGATTGAAGCCAGTAGCCTTTAATTGGCTTGTTGTCTGCGCTTAATTTCTTTACAACATTTTCAACCTGATCTTTTTGGTCGTCAACAAAAAGAATTTGGCCATATTGGTAATCAGTCATACCAATAAACGTTAATAAGGCGTCTCCTTTAGGAAAACTATTCGTGTAGATAATATTGTTTTCATAAGAGGAGTTAATGTTTTTTAATTTTTCGACCTGAGAGGCGTCAAGCTCAATTTTATTTTGACATTCAGTTAAATTTATTCCGTGTGGTGTAAGATTTACTCCAAGATAATCGCATCTGCTCGTTAAACAGATGACGTCATGACGGAGAGATAACCAATTCAATATCGTTGCAATTTTTTGATTTACGCGTTCGTCCAGTAAATAATAATCGTGATGTAAAATTGTTTCATCAATATCACAGACAATAAGCTTTTTCCCCCCGCTATTTGGATAAACAGCTTCTTCAAAAAACGGGTCTAAAGTCTCTATTGTTTGTATCTCGGTGGCAGGGTCGGGTGCGAGAGTTTCATTCTCTTCAGACAGCATTGCATCTGCGATGATATGAATCACTAATAATATTCCATAAAATACATACTTGGGCATCTATAGATACATCCTGGTTTCAATTCCTTCATCTTGACAATGACCTTTGGTTTAAAGTTCAAATACTATGAAATAATAGATAAGTTTAATCAAAAGCGTTCGTGTGAATAGTTTGGTATTGAGCAGATCGAATGAAATTGTACTTATAAAACGAAAAAATATTTTTTGTGCAGCGTGATGCAGGTTTTTAACTAAAAGTTAGGCGTGGTTCCTTTTGTTTACAAAAAGCCTGTGAGTCAAGTGGTATCCGCTCACAAATTAAGTGTGATGAAGTTGTGTTTTAGGTCGATCATTGCTTGATTGCTGACGAGTAAATTTTATCCTTACCGATGAACGATCCAAGATAAAGATTATGAGCGACACCAAATCAGCGGTAATTCCGACACTAACCACGCCAACGATTTTGCGTGACGAAACACCAATTGATGATAAATCCTCGAAGGCACTTCACGCGATGTATCGTGTGAAGATAGAGCAGCTAAAAAAAGAGCATGAGATGCGTGAGGCAGGGTGGATTGAAGAGAAAATTGATCTATCTATGGTGTTGGAATCCGCTAAAAAAGAATCTGCAACGGCTATCAGTGATGAATTAAAGAAACAACGTGAGCAACTGCTGGCAGAAAAATCATCCGAAATGCTTCAGCTCGAAGCTGAGATAAAAGCGCAATACGAAGAAAAGCTGAAAGAACAAGCCCTGATAATTGATGAAAATATCAAATTGATTGAAGAGATAAAGCAATCGAATAAAGCAATGATCGAAGAGCTTGAAAACGAGAATAAAAAAGCACTTGAGTCGCTCGAAAATACCAATAAGAAACAAAAAATTCAAATGGCTGATCTCGAAATTAAAAATAAAGATCTGGCATTTCAGTTGGAATCCCTCCAAAGCGTAAACCAACTGGATCTTGATCAAATTGATGTAACAGACAAACCCTATCTTACACAATTAAAGCAGCTATCTGATAAGGCTAGCTTCCTTGAACTAGAGTGCGCCTATCAAATTGAGTTATCAGCGATGTTAAGCAATAAAAAAATCGGTTAACTTTTAATCTTGATTAACCAATTTATTTTCTATGTTATTGAGACGCAGAAAAAATCAGCGATGGCATTTGCACAATCATAAATGATGGCAAGAAAGTAAAAAATCATCTCGGACATGATTGAGGTAAGGTTCCAAATCGTAACCATTACTTAAGGGCATCTCTATTAATTGATTTTGAGATTCTACGCTTAATTTAAAGGTTTTCAGTAAGGCGTAGATTGCAGTTAATTTAACA
>CAKMZU010000399.1:0-1300 GCA_929200485.1 uncultured Gammaproteobacteria bacterium
TGCCGGCCTGTCACGCCGGAGGTCGCGGGTTCGAGTCCCGTCCGGTCCGCCATTTCAAGTTTCTTCTTTCAAAGCCAGTCTAAGTCTACCGTTACACATATCTATTCAGGTCATTGATATGATGTTATTACCCATTAAATATTGTAATCATGGCTTCTCGGGTCATCTTCTTTCTCATCCTTGATGGGGTTGTTTGCTTTGCTGCCGGGCCTGCTTGGGAAGGTGTTGTAGTCGCTGTTACTGAAAACGACATTGTTGTATTCAATATGCAGGCATTTGTTCCATTTTTTATTGTCTATACTGTATCGGTCATTTTCAGCAATAACCTGGTCGTCTTTGTCAGACTTTTCCGACTCTGCGGAAGCATCTTTTAATGCGGTGTATTTTTCCGGCTCTTTACACTCTTCATCAATAATATTGGCACTGGAGATTTCCTCGTCAAAGACGGTTGAACCATCAAGGATAAGGTAAACATCTTTTTTCTGTTTTAGTGCATTGATATAAACGGTTTTGCTGTCGCCTGCAGTCACATCGACATAGACCTTAAACCACTTTGGCTGTTTTCCGTTAAAGCGTTTTTGGTGGTAATGGATATAGGTCCCGTCATCGATATCGCTTAGCTTGATCCAATTCCCTTTATCTTTGTCATAATCCAGCGTGTAATGAATAGACCAGCTCGCGCTTACCCCTGCATTATCATCAATAAAAATGATGGCAAAAGGGTCGTAAGTTTCAGGGAAGGGAGCAAACTGTGTTTTATCAATTTCAGGCAGTTGGTAATTTGGGACCTCGGTGATTTGCCGGGTTTTATTGGTGGACTGATAAAACTTGGCCTCTTCAATAAATACAGGTTTGATATCTTCTTCTTCTAAAGCTTCTAAAAATACCTGATCTTTTTCTTCTTGAGTGGGTTTCTTGTCTTTTTTGTTGCTGCAGGCGCTGATAGCAAGGATGAGGAGAAGCGCAACAAGTGAAAAAAATCGGTTTTCTGCAATACTTAAAGCTGTCATGGTGAAGTTGGCCTATCCTTTGGCGGTTAACATGGCTTTCAATCATTGCTTGGCTTGTTTTCCCTTGTTATTCATGAGAAGCAAGCTATGCAAATATAAGAGTGTTCTGCAGGCCTTATCGATCTTAGCAAAGCACTCGTTCAGTATAGTATAAGTCAACACCTTCAGAGATGCGGGATAAGTTGATTAGGTGACAGGGAAGAACATGTTTGGAACGCAATGGAAAAGCTGTTGGGCCGGGTTGTTGTTAGGTTCGTTGCTGGTTGGCTGTGTTGTAAAGCCTGAAGAGG
>CAKMZU010000399.1:1310-3039 GCA_929200485.1 uncultured Gammaproteobacteria bacterium
TGATCAAGTAGAGCCTGCTGAGCAGAAAAGCCATAAACCTTTTATTGTGACCATTTATGATTCTGATGGGCCTCAAACGATTACTTTTTTCTATACCCTTGATAAATCACAGGATGACGGGTGGAAAGAACTCTACGATGTTTATTCGGTTTATGCTAAGAAAGTAAGCTTTTTTATGGATTATCAAGATCATAACCTTTTCGGGTTTGACTATTATCTGCTGCCTGAACTGCTGAAACTGGAAATCACTTGGGATGAAGACAACAAGTCTGAAGTCTTTATTGATCCTCTTGTACAAAAAAGCCAGCTCACCCTTAAAGGGTATGAAGATCTTGGCGTGGTCACTAAGGGGGTAGATGATAATCGCATGCTGTTAATAAAAAATAAATCAGCGGCTGTTTATGAAGTAAAGGTTTCTTATATGGATGAACGATTAGGCGAAGAGTCAGAAAAGATGGTTAGTATACCGATTAATTCTTCGCGTCTTGTCCAGCTCCCGCGCTTTATGAAAATCGAAAAACTGATGGTAGAGGTGCCTGATAAAAACCTATCTGAAGAAGTTGCACCTGACAGTCTGTTTGCTGCCAAAGATGAAATTGCTTGTCTACTATTGGATTTTGTTGATGATAAGGCAAACATTACTCCAGAAAAAACTGCCGGTTTTTCTGCATGCTATGAAGAAGGTAAAACTTACGATGACTGGATTATTGAGAAGATACCTGAGCTGGTAGAATCTGAGGATGATGATGGCAGGCCCGAGCTTCCGAATTTTAAATTTGGCGAGTAGTTAATATTAGGTTGACTGCGCTTTCTTCGGTGCAGTCACCTTAACTGTGTACTGGCGGATAAATTTAAGCGTTTTAAAACCGTCAAACCAGTTGTGGATTTCTCTTTTCCTGTGATGACTCTTATTAAAGTTATTAAATAACTTGGTTAAAAAAATGTCTAATTCAAAGTCACTAGTCAATCTCAGGATTCGGCTTTTTTCTTTGTCACTCAATTGATTCTCACAGGCAAATCGCTCTAGATTGTTATTCAGGTTTTTCGATCGATAATTGAGATAGTTGAGCCATTGTTTCAGGTGAAGATAACTTTCGTCAGGATAAAATAAGGTCGTTAAAGATGTTTTGTCTTGTATTAGCTTTTCAACAGCAGGGCCCGTACCAAAAGGTACGCGATCAGAAACGCGAGATTCGATTAGCAAAGCAGGGGCTGGCAAAGGCACAACGGGTTTTATTTTGTTGAGCTTGTTTAATAAATAAAAATCTTCAGCGCCGCTTCGCTTGGGGAAGCCTCTCACCTGACAGTAACATTTAGCATCAATTAATAAACAGCTGCCAATGGTATGGTAGGCATAAGGTGATTTAGCCATTTCCAATCCCTTCACGTAGGCATTCAGGCTTTCTTCGTAATATTGGGTGGCCTGAGTAATGGCTTGATTTTGGTTGTGTTTATGCGTGAATGGAAACGTGCCGGCACTTGTGTTGTTATTTAAAGTGGTATCAAAATAGGTTTCAGGTAACTGCGTATCCGCATCGGTTGAAAAAATATGGTGCGATACAATATGACCCGATTGCATTAAATAAACGGCAATATCGCAAGCGGTTTTTCTGGCTAGGCCGACACCCTGTTTTATAGGAATTTGTTTTTGATGTGAAAACTGATCAATGGTTAGAATGCCAAGTGCTCCTTGCTTGCTCAATGTTAAAGCGCCTTGTTGCCAGATAAG
>CAKMZU010000400.1 GCA_929200485.1 uncultured Gammaproteobacteria bacterium
GGCCTTCGTTACTACAACCTCCATGGCACAAGATTTTCCGATGATGGTGAAGCCCGCGAGGTGCCTAACCATAAAGGGGTCTTTTATCGCTATAGATCCACTCACAAAGATGGCAGTATCAAGTATTTCTCACATCAGGGTCTCATTGTCATTGAAGAGGACCGCTTCGGGAATTTTATCCAGTTTGACTATGAAAAGCCCATCAGTTCCCTAAGAGCTGCCCGTTTAAAAACCTTGACTGACAATTATGGCAATCAATACCGCTTTGACTATGTCCCGGGTGGTCTCACCTTAACTGCGCCTGACAACAAAAAAACCCATGTGTATTTCAATAAAAATGGCGTTGAGGCAATAGAAAATACCATTGGTCAGCGTACCGAATTTAAATACGTGAGTTTTGCAGGACGAAACCTTCTAAGAACCATAGAAACCCCTAAAGGGTTAATGACACAAATCAGCTACGACACCATCAGTTACTCCAATGGCAGTGATAAAAAACAAATGCCCGTTGTCGGCTTACTTGAAAAAATGGATTTGGCTACCAATAAAAAAATTGAAGAAACCCACTACGCCTATTCAGAAGACAATAATTTTACCGGCTACCCGATGTACAGCTTATCCAATAGCGGCGATAACCTGATGGATAGCCAAAATAAATCCTATCGCTATTCGGTTGAAATAACACGCAGTGATTTAATTGGCAGCGTGCCGCAAAATAACCGTAAAGTATATTATTACAATTACCTGCATTTACCAACGGAGGTGATCACGTTAAAAGACGGTGTTCAATATCTTAGAACCACTTATGAATACAGTATTTCCCCGTTTAAATACAGTCGATCAACCAATTATGACAAACCGCGTAAAACCATCAACTGGATTTGGGATGAAAATTATAACGTATATACTCCCAGCGATAAAATCCTGACAAAATACGACCGGTATGGTAATAAAACTGAAGAAAACCGTATGATCTTCGATCGTGTTTTATGGAATTGGAAAATCAGCCACAGTCAAAAAAAATCTTACTACAATGATGCTTTTGGACTGGAAAAAGAAAACATTCGCACAGATGCATTTACCGGCCAGATACTTCGATCAACCTATACCCTGTCGAAAGATAAAAAAAGCCATGCGTATAAAACCATTGATTATAAACCACATGCTAAAAGCGCCTGGGAACCATGGCAACAAATCCATATGCAGCATGATAACTTTGGTAGAAAAACCGCCTCATCGACACAGTGGCTAGCCAAAGGGCAGCCTGGCCCGCAAAAAACGTCTTATAGCAAAAGTTATGATTTCAATACCCAATCTCGATTTCTTACTGTTAAACAAACCAGTGCCCTAGGCGCAGTAAACGGTGAGCTTCAAGATACTCGCAGTGGTAATTTACTCGAAAAACACACGCCTGTTGGCTCGGTATGGCAATATGAATATGATGATCTGGATCGACTCATCAAAGAAACCAATCCACTGGGTAAAGCCACCCTTTATACCCATCATGATTTCGACAAAGATCGCATCAACCAAATCATAAAAGAAACACCGCTTCACTATAAAATCGCCACAGTCATGGATGCTGCAGGCAGGGTGATTGAACATAAAGATTATTATCAAAATATCTGGCGCAGACTATCTGCGGTTGAATACAACGGCTGGAACAAGGTGGTGAAACAAACCAATATTTTAGGCCTGGAAAATATTACAATTTACGACCAGCATGAACGTCCGGTTAAACATATTGACCACTGGGGCAATATCAAACGTATTGACTATAGCGATTTACATCTGATCACTACGACCCATCTTAATCAACACAAACTGATGGAAAAAGAAACGCAGCCGTGGTTGGCAAAAACGATCCATCGAAAATATCCGATCTTTGACAACCCTCATGATCCCCAAAGTCATTTTCTTGAAGAAACGCTGGAGAAAAATGGTTTCGGCCAAGCCATCAAGCATACGAGCACACTGATCCATCGTCATACCCAGCAACCCAAGGACGCTATCCAAAGTGTTTATACCTACGATCCGAGCTTTAATCGCATCAGCAAAACCATTGATGGCTATGATGGCCTGCACTTTACCCGCACAACCGAATATGACCTGTTCAAAAATGTGGTGAAACACACCAAGGAGCAAACCAAAAACGATGAAACCAGCCGACGGGATACAGACCTGAAGGAGTATAACGCAGATAATCAGCTGATCTTAGTGGTTAGTCCTGAAAAAATGACGACTCAACATATTAATGACAAGGCAGGCCGACGGATTAAAACCATCCAGCCAGATGGTTCAGACATTTTATTTGAATACAACCTGCTAGGCCAAATCGTTAAACAGAGCTGGATGCGAGGGGGTAAACGACTGGAAATCACAAAAACCTACAATGACGACAATCATCTAGTCACGCTGTCTGATAACGATGGACAGGCTATCCAATATCACTACCTGCCCAATGGGAACGTTCGAAGTATCATCTATCCTGATGGACAGGAAATGATGATGGATTATGATGATAAAAACCGTGTGATTACCCGAACGGACTTTGCTAACAAACGTTATCACTTAATCTACGATGAGGATGATAAAGGAGAAGTTTCGCAAATTCAGGTAGAAAAAAACCGCATCCAGTTCAATTACGGTGAAGACAACAATACGATAAAAGGTAATCTGATCAGTCGAATCGCGGCCTATGACTCCGAAGGTGAAACGAAAACACAGTTTTATTATGGTGCCTTCCGAAACTTGACAAAAACGACCCATTTCAGTAAACCCACTGGAACCGTTTTCAATACCAGTTACCACCACAACAGCAGAGGTCAACTCGAAAGTATTGCCAATCACTCACACCAGGGGCATAAACCATCGCTTAATACGTTACAGAAATATCAATACGATTCCTTGAATCGTTTGGTAAGTGAACTCCACGATCAATCGCATTTAATTCAATCCATTGATTACAGCTATGATGCGAACAACAACCTGTTAACTGAAGATTATCATGATGGTACAA
>CAKMZU010000401.1 GCA_929200485.1 uncultured Gammaproteobacteria bacterium
ATCTCGAACCTATCATTACGTGATTTATAACGCACCTGTCCAATCGGCAGTGCTTGCAAATAAAGTTACCTTTTGTGATCAACCGTTAAATGAACAGAAGATGCATTTAGCGGCACAAGCACTTCTTGGTGAGCAGGATTTTTCTGGTTTTCAGGCGTCAGGATGCCAATCAAATTCATCCTTTCGAAATGTTACTGAGGTTAGGGTCGAGCGAAAAAATGATTTTGTTATCATGAAAATCACAGCCAATGCTTTTTTGCTGCATATGGTAAGAAATATTATGGGCGCATTGATGGATGTGGGGGAAAATATTCAACCTGTCTCTTGGCCTGATACGATTCTTGCAAGTAAAGACCGTTCTACTGGCAGTAAAACTGCACCAGCTGCAGGTCTGTATTTGACTGGCGTGGCCTATGATTCGAATTTTGGCATTCCTATGGATACCCAACTCGATTTTTTTACGTTAGGATGAATAAAAGAAAATAAAAAATCCCTCTTTACATGGAAAATATAATAAGGATATTAGAGGATGAAGGACAACCAAAGCCTTTATACGGCATTTCAGGTGACATCAACGCTTCTTGCACAATCCAAAAAGTACCCATTTTCAGATCTTATTCCTAACGATACGGTATCACTTGCCAGCCTCTATCTATCCCAAACCGAAGAAGGTCAAAAGCATTTATCCACGTTTAAATCCCCTTTTAGGCGATGGTGTTTGAATACGATAACCGAATGGTGGTTGCCTGGATTCACTTCCTTTTTATTAATGCGAAAGCTCTATGTTGAACAAAAAGTCGAGCAGTTTTTAACGAAATATCCTGATGGGCAAGTTGTCAATATTGGTGCGGGTTTAGATACGCTCTTATCACGTCTTGCAAGGCGGGGTATTAATAATCGGTTAATAGAGATTGATTATCCATTGGTTATGGATTTAAAAAAAACGTATAGCCTGCATCATAATCTTATTTTTTCAGGGGCGGATTTAAAGCAGACACCGATTGAACGTGTGCTTGAAAATAGCGGATTTAACCCAGATGCGCCGGTTCTCTTTATTCTTGAGGGCGTATTAATGTATCTACCTGAAGCGCTTGCCTTCGACTTACTACAAACACTCAATCATCTTTCTCAATCGAACTCTGAGTTACTTTTCTCTGCAATTCGAGATGATGAAAGTTTGTTTAATCCGCGTGTTAAAAGAGCGATGGAGAGAAATAATTCGCCATTCTTATGGGCGAAGGAGCTAACACCTTTAAAGACAGAACTTATTGACTTGGGATTTAGCGTGGTTGAGCAAGAAACGCATGAAGATTTCTCTAGCCGTTTTACCGATAAGCTACCAAAGCCAAAAGCATTCACCCTTTATGAATATTACAATTACGCAGTTAAAGCCTAAAAAACCTAGATGATTAAAGTTAACCATAGGTTATCCCCGGTTTCTTAAGCTTTTGCCATGCTGCAAGATGCTGCTTTGTGGGTTAATTCAATTTCAGATGAAAGATTTATTGTTGCTATCTGAAATGTACATGGCTTATCTGTTGATAAATTATTGATAACCTATGTTATCACCTTGAAAAAAAACGGGTGATCAAAAATTAACCAAAAAAATAATTTTTATAACTAATTGTTTTTAAAGCTAAAATTATCTTCCTCTCAAGATGTGCTTAGGTTAATCATAAAATTACTCACAGATTCTGTGAGTATTTCACCGCTGTGTCGCCTTTCCTGAATCCTTCCATAAATTGTTTGTTTTTTCTTCAAAATTACAAAATTGTTGGGGAATTACTGAGTCGAATTCGAGTCTACACACCCTCTTAATCAGAAATTGTGGAGAATGTTTATTCAGCGCCTTCTTCAACTTATGACTCTATGCCTGTCAGCTGCTTTTTTGTCTGGCTGTTGTGTATTTTCTTCGAGCCAATCAACGGTCAGTAAATCCAGCAATGGAAAATTTGATACATTCATCGATTGTCATCAAAGCCAGAATTGTCTTATCGATAGTCAGATTGATAATCACTCTGAGGTGTCTATACGACGTAAAGCGAAACCTGAGTTGTGAATATGAACTATCATGGTTTGAATGATCTAATTTCATTATACTAAGTCATTGGAATCAAATGATGTTGCTTTCTTTAAGGCCAGTTCTTTTCTTATTTATCGTATTGACGATACCTGTTTCTTTTGCCTCTGTGGATAGGTTGAGCTATTTAAGTCAAGTGCTCACAGAACTTGACATTCCTCATGAAAAAAATGCTAAAAGTATCAAAGACGCTTTTCAAGTATTTAGGCGAAAGCCTGGTGTGGAGCGTTGGCAGGTTAAGGATATTGATGTTGCTAAAGAAAAGCGTGAGAAAATTCTGGGTCTGTTAACAGGGGCAGGATTTGTTAACGAACTGAAACCATCATCTAAAAACTTTGATTATATTTTTGTTATGGGTGCCAGCACTCAACGATTGAAGCGGCGGTTGGATATGCTTGAATCCTTAGTCAAAACAGGCTTGGATTTTAATGAACTCGTCGTGCTGGCCTGTCAAAGGCCCTTAGACACCAATCTGGATAATATCCCGTTAGTTCAAAAGGTATTTGCAAAGAAGAAAAATATTCCATTAGATAAAGCACCTGTGCCAAATACTGAAACTGAAGCGGGTGTTATGTTGGTGGCGGCATCGAATTTGCCAGTAGAGAATAAAAAAGTCACCGTGATTGACTCGAGAAGAGTCCTGCATGATATTGAGTGGTATCGACCGAATTCTCAGATCACAATAAGTGACTGGTTAAAGACAGCGCCTAAACCTGGCAAGGTTTTAATGATTTCAGACCAGCCCCATGCGAATTATCAGCTATCTGTTGCTCAATCCGTACTGCCACCTAAGTTCGATGCTGAGGTAGCAGCTATGGCTGTGTCTAATAACCTTAAGCTCATTACCACTTTAGATGCTGTTGCCTTGTGGTTTGCAAACGCTCCCGAGTTTCAATAAGGGAAGCAGAAGATAAAAAGTTACCGTT
>CAKMZU010000402.1 GCA_929200485.1 uncultured Gammaproteobacteria bacterium
TAAGGTTTAATGATCTCTCATTTAGTAAAAATTTCAAAGCTAACCCTCTTTTCAACAAAGATTCTAAGCTACGATAATAATTTCAGGCTTTGAATAAGCGTTCTATCTGATCTGATTGGGGTACAAACCTTTAAGCTATTTAAAGTTTACTCTTATTTTTTTCGCTGAGCTTGGACTTACGCTAACCATTGGGATCATATTGGTCGGAGACATGTGCATTGGTTCGCTTTTTATCTTATTTGTTCTGCCTCAAGTTTACCGCTTGATAGCAAAAGAGACTTGCTTGCCTGACTCGGTAAATGCGTATTCGCCGGTACCTGTTTAAGGAATTGGTTAACATTGTCTTATTTGATTTAATCGGTGTGGAGTTAGCATTTTCACCACTTCTGTTTAGTTAATAGAACTTACTTTATTCAATGGGCGCTTTAAGTGAGATACGCAGGTTACTTTTCAGTGGGTTATTATCTGTGATTATGTTGATGGGAATATAGGTAACACAATGTGTTACCCTTACTGTTATTATTAAGAATTATAGTGGTAGCACTGATTCTAAGTTATTGATTGATATATTAAATAATTATTTGGCACATTAAATGCTCTTTTATAAGCATAATAATAATAAAAACATAACAATAATAATAAAAACCAAAAATATAATAACAATAATAAAAAAATGACTTGGACTGAAGGGGAGGCTTAGGCTTCCCTTTTTTATTTCAATAATTTTTCGTTTTGTGTGCGTTCAGTGACGATTATGCTAATGGGTCAAGGCGCTGGTGCGCAATCATACTTCCGGTACTTTTTATTTAAAAGCCTGTCGGTTTTGGCTTGTTTTATCTGGTATTTAACCTTCTATATTTGCTATTTTGAACAGCTTTAAAAAGACCAAAAGTCATCGTTCGGTGTGACTTTGTTGTCTCTTATTCGTTTTAAACTCGATTGCAATTGTTTGATAAATTTATCTTTTATTAGGAACTAATAGTAATCGTTAGTGTCTTAAAATAATTAACCCCAACCTAAATGGCAATATGAGTTTTCGTTGATGCTATCTTTATATCAGACTCAGTTGATAAGGTTACTATTTTCCTTTTTATTATTGCCTTTTTTGGCGCTCGCCATATCGAATACTGCCTATACAAAAAGTAGCGCGAGTAATGCCGACGTAAATGTGACACTGACAGTAGTTTCTGTTCTAGATAAGCAGGGCAATAAATTACCTAAAAAAGAATACCAGCCGGGCGGTGTTGTCACTTATCAATTGCGTATCGAGAATAAATCATCGGCACCATTAAAGGCTATTCATGTAGTTGACAACCTAAAAGATTTCAAATCCAAAGTGATAGGAGGCAAAAAATCTACTAAGGCTAAGAATTTTGAGTTTGAAAGCTGGGAAATATCAGACAGCACGGATGGTGCTGGCTCAACTGCGGGGAGCTATAAAGATAATGAGAATATTGATACCTCCATTTCGATTGCTGTTAAGGGCTTTGTTGAATACACCATCAAAGCAAAAATTAAAGAAGAAGAAGTCGGTGCGTTAGTCAACCAAGCGATAGTGGACACACTGACCGTTGATGCCGATCCAGTGTATATGGCTGCGGCTGATCTGAAGGTTATGCATGAGGTTTATGGTGATGCAAAATTCACGGCTCCAATTCGTGATTACAAACCCTCGCAAACCGTTTATTTTGTCATCGACTTAATAAACCAAGGCATTGGAACCGTTGACAATGTAGAAGTGCAAGATTTCATTAGTCAAATTGAAACCCGTATGGCAGAAACGCAAGCTACTCACGGAACGCAACCTAAAGGGCCAGCCTTTTCGAGATGGTTCGTCACTGCCCGATACCCCACGGCCGGGATCACTAACCCAGGTAAATTCCAGCCGGGTGAAAACGTTGATATCGATACGCGTGTAACAATTGCGGCAGGTGAAAAAATTCGTTTTGTCATTACAGCCTTCATAGAATTCACGACTATTGGAGACATTACTAACGTAGTGAGTGCAGGAGGAATAGCGGAGTCTAAAATGATCCGGCAGGAGGCAGCTGACCTGGTTCTGCAGAAAAACATTATTGAGGTCGGAGGGAAAGCTTTCGATTCAAGCTCAAACTTTTATGCACCCGGCGACGAGGTGGTTTATAAATTGGAGCTAAAAAACCGTAACGACGTATGGGCAGATGAGGTGCATATTAGGGATAAATTCAGTGATGTGAAATCACAGGTGCTCAGTGGTACAAACGAAGCGGCATTTGTTACATGGAGTGGCGATATTAAAGTCATCCGTGAAGATGGCAGCAAAACCTATACCTATGTCCCTGATCTTAAGGATCACCAGGATATTGATTTTACTCTCGATGTAGCACCCGGTGAGAGCGTTGTTGCAATCATAACGGCTAAATTACGGGACGATTTACTTGGAAGTATACCTCAGAACCGCTTGTATGGGGGTAACAGCTCCGTAGTGTCACAAGAATTATTCCCGATTACGACCACAGTGAATTTTAGCAAATCCCCTGTATCGAGTTCCACAGGGGATGAACTCACCTATGAAAATAATGGTGAATTAACTTTCCGGTTAGAGGTTGAAAATACAGGCAAGGGATTTGCGAAAGACATCAAATTAAGTGATGCCTATGACACGCTAACGTCAAAAGATGGGCAGCTTGCTTTCAAGCCAGACTATAACATTCAACTTGAAGGAGGGGTCCCTAAGCGCTCTAAAATTACAGGCGATTATCAGGGCAATGTTCCACTCGATGCCACTGCAACGATAGGCCCCGGTGAAAAACTCAGCTTTTTAGTGACCACTCATCCCACGGCAGATGTCACAGGTGACATTGTTAATGTCTTCAGCGTTACAGGTCTGGGCGATGCAATAGCCACATGGAAACCTGCGCAAGCGACCTTTGAATCAACCAAAACGGCTAAGATGACCAGCTATGAGCCGGGTCAGCGCGTTGAATACACCTTGACGGTCACCAATAAATCCAAGGTGATTGGTT
>CAKMZU010000403.1:0-508 GCA_929200485.1 uncultured Gammaproteobacteria bacterium
CTTCATGAGTGATTCTGATTGTCTTTTCATCTGTTTCTGCTGTTGATATCGCCTTATTCAAGCCTGTTTCTTCATCTTCTGGCCGTTTGTCGCCGTACAGGGTATTCCTTTCCAATCGATTGGTTTTTAAATCCCGTTGGAGTTCTTCAAGGTGCGCCTGCTTTTCTACCAATGCGTTTTTCTGAGAGGCCATGACCGCTTCTTGTTGCTTGATCTCACTATCGATAGCGATAAGCTTTTCATTACTTTGGTGTTTTTTTGCCACCTCTTTTTGCCAGGCAGCAAGCCGATATCTGAGAGATTCAAGCAAGGCTTCTATTCCAGTATCAGGTATATCTTTAATCCCATGCGGGTGAAGCTTTTCTAATACCGTGTTTTTAAGCGTATCGAAGTTACCCTCACGATGAGTTAAGCTCTGTTTTGTCTCGGCTAAATATTTTTCAGCTTGTTCTTTGCCCGTGAGTGCGATCGCTTCAATTTTTTCGCTATCATTGAGACGGGTCTGAGC
>CAKMZU010000403.1:518-2988 GCA_929200485.1 uncultured Gammaproteobacteria bacterium
CAATTTCCTTATGGTAAATTCTTGATCTTCTGCCTGCCTGATAAGCGTTGTTAACGAGCTAATTTTCTTGTCAATTTCATCCGGCAATGGGATATTACCGGACGAAAATGGATGATCCAATGCGCCACACAAAGGACAAGCTTTTCCGTCTTCGAGTTGCGCACGATGCTGCTCAAGCGCTGCAATGCGTGCCAGGTATTCTTTTTCTTTTTGCAGCGCGTCCTTTTCTGCTCGATACTCTCGCAACATTTTATCACCTAGCAAATCTGCCAGAGAATTTTTTTCTTGCTGTACACTTTTTTGAGCTTCTTTTAATTCTTCATTGCAGGTTATGCGTTGAGCTTTTGTTGATTTCTGCTCTTTCGTTGCTTTTTGAAAGTTGGTATCTGCCTCTTTTACCTGCGTTTTTATTTTCGTAATATCAGTTTGGATATTGATTAGCATACGTAACTGCTCTTCAATACCTGCCAAGCCACTGATCAGCCATTCATCTTGTGCATTGTCATCTAGGTATTGGTCGACTTCTTTCAAAGCGCGCTGAACCTTCGAGTACTTTTGCTGATTCTGCTCAAGCTTTTTGTTATCTGCATCTATCTTCGCTTGTACTGATTTACAGCTTTCGCTGTCGGTAAAAATGGCTTTTGTTTGATTAGCCAGTTCTTGATCGAGCAGTCGAATTTTTTGAATTAATGGTCGAGCTAAATTTGATGCTTCTTTCGCTTTGACGATCGCTTGTTCGGCCAACGAGTGTTCTTTAAAGAGTGCAGATACTGATGCCTCAAGCGATGGCACTTGGACTTCTTCTGCGTTTAGATTCGTGCGATCTTCGGTTTGTTGGTTACGAAGTGCTGTAAGCTTTTCAAACAAGCCTTCTAGGAACGCGGCTTTTTTCGCGGTATCAAGCTTAGTTCTGCTCGGCTTAAATGCGACGATCTTTTTATCTAGATTCTCTGATTCTTCAGAAAGGATAAGAATTTCTTTCTTGAGCTCGTTTACAGTAGTCAGCCAAGTAATTGTCTTGGTCGTTTCAACTGTTTTTAATCCTAACTCAGCTTCTAACGCTTGGTTTACTTTAAGATCCTCTTGGTATTGCTGTTCCTCTTCTGGCACCATAATGTTAATGCCAGAGGTTTCAGCGATTAATACATCAAGTTGATTTTTCTCCTCACGTTGCCGTTCATGCACACGTCGTGAAATTTCAGAATATATTTCAGTGCCAGTGATTTGCTCAAGAATTCTTGATTTCTCTTCGGTGCCTGCTTTAAGGAAAGTATCAAAACCACCTTGGGCTAACAAAATTGAACGTGTGAAACGCTCAAAATCCATACCTGTCTTTTCTTCAATGACACCGAGCACTAAGCTTTTTTTCGTCTCGATAAGTTTACCGGTATCCGCATCGGATATTTCATGCTCTTGATCTTGTAACTTGCCCTCTGGTGATTTTCTCGCTCTGCGCTGCGTCCATTTAGAGCGATAGCGCCCAAGCTGGGATTCGAAAACCACCTCTGCATAGCATTCGCCTGTCTGGCGAGACATAATTTCATTGCTGCTTTTGGATATTCTGCCAAGTCGTGGCGTTGCACCATATAACGCAAGGCAAATGGCATCCAGTATGGTTGATTTGCCAGCGCCTGTCGGCCCTGTTAGTGCAAATATACCGTTTGAAATATATTCAGGGTCAGTAAAGTCAATGCGCCATTCTCCGTAAAGAGAGTTAAGGTTGTTTAGGCGAAGCTCTAGTATTTTCATGACGTGTAACTACTCCGCTCTCACATCTTCTTCTTGAAGGGATTTAACAACATCACTGTAACTGGTCATCAAGTCCTCCCGATCATCTTCTGATACATCAAACATATCAAGGCATCGGATAAAAACATCGTTAACATCCAGATCATCAAGGGTTTCTTCATTATGCATACGAGTGATAGCTCGCTCGGTGACACGTCGATTTTTTATGCGCCTGATTTCCATCGATGAATCAGCCAGCAATTCATCCAGTGTTTCACGCAGATTGCCAACAACATCGTTACCTGTGAATTCGATTTCAAGCCATGCAAGACTATCATTTGCTTTAAGTGCTTCTATTTCTTGTTGAATATTATCCAAAGACCCTTCAATACGCACCAAATCCTGAAAACAAGGAATCTTTATCGGCTCTATTGCTGGCTGCCTCCCATCAAATTCAACCATAAGCACCAGCTTTTGTTGGTTGGCTTCACCATAGCCCATAGGAATGGGAGAGCCACAGTAGCGGATGGTTTCTTTGCCTGAAACACATTGAGGAACATGCAGATGCCCAAGCGCAACATAATCCAGTGATTGAGGGAATATATCCGCACCAACATGCGCAAGTGACCCTACATAGAGCTCTCTAACGCCATCGCCTTCCATAGTTTTACCACCAGCAGCAAACAAATGCCCCATACCAATAATGGGAACATCCTTGCTGTCTTTTGCAAGTATGTCTCCA
>CAKMZU010000404.1 GCA_929200485.1 uncultured Gammaproteobacteria bacterium
GCTTGTAGCTTTTTCATCTTTGGTGGTCAGTCAATGCAGCCCAGAATACATCTTATCCCTTTAGGCATTAGTGACTTTCCGAAGGGGTTAAGTTTTATGAGTAAACGTAAAGCTTACCTAGGCTAATTTACGCGATAAAAAAGCCTCATGATGATTAGGATATAAAGAATAAACCTGGAGGGTAAATCCAGGAAATAAAGATTAAAGACTATGGCGAGATCAAAAAGCAGCAATAATTGGCTCGATGAGCACCATGATGATTATTATGTAAAGCAGTCAAAATCGGACGGTTATCGGTCCCGAGCTGCATATAAGCTGTTAGAGATCCATGAAAAAGATCAGTTGCTTAAGCCCGGGTTGCGAGTTATTGACTTAGGGTCAGCACCAGGTGGTTGGTCCCAGGTGGTGAGTCGGGTGATTGGATATATTGCCCATGGAAACCGTAGCCAATGTTGAGTTTGTTCAAGGCGACTTTACCGAAGAATTGGTTTTGGAAGAGATTCTCACAAAAGTTGAAAATAATCAGTTTGACCTTGTAATTTCAGATATGGCCCCCAATATGAGTGGGATGAATGCTATCGATCAACCCAAAGCAATGTACTTGGTCGAGCTAGCGCTTGACTTAGCCATGCAAGTGTTAAAGCCCAATGGTGTATTTTTAACTAAAGTCTTTCAAGGTGAAGGGTTTGATGATTTTTTAGCCGATGTGCGAGGTAGTTTTACCAAGGTGGTAACTCGCAAACCGGGATCTTCCAGAGCAAGGTCGAGAGAAGTGTTTTTATTGGCAAAAGGGTTTAAACCAAAATCCTGATGGCACGAAATAAATAACACATAAAGTGTTAACCAGCGAATAGTGATAATCTGCATGGTAATTATGTGATTTACACTATAGTATTTGTATAGATTGTCGAATCTCGCTTAAGTTTAGCTATAGTCGAAAGAGGACTGTATTAAGTTGCAGGATTAAAATCCTGACAAGTTAAACAGCTAAAACTAAACAAGAATAAGCGATAAACCTGAGGGCCGTATTTTGAACGACATGGTAAAGAATTTATTGTTATGGTTGGTGATAGCCGCCATACTTGTTTCGATATTTACCAGTATCTCGCCATCAAAGAATAACAATGAACTCAGCTATAGTCAGTTTATTGAGGCTGTGCAGAAGGATCATGTTAGAAGTGTCAAAATCAATGACACCAAGTTTATAGGTGAAATGACAGGTGGAGCGCGTTTTGAGGTTGTCAGACCCAGGATTCAAGATCCGCAGTTGATTAATGATCTATTAGAGCATCATGTAGCGGTTGAAGGGGTTGAGCCTGAACGCCAAAGTATCTGGATGCAATTGTTAGTCGCAAGTTTCCCTATTCTTATTATTATTGCAGTCTTTATGTTTTTCATGCGCCAGATGCAAGGCGGCGCTGGTGGCGGGAAAGGCGGCCCAATGGCTTTTGGTAAATCCAAGGCACGCCTGTTAGCAGAAGACCAAATCAAAACCACCTTTGCGGATGTTGCGGGTTGTGATGAAGCGAAAGAAGATGTGCAGGAAATGGTGGACTTTCTCCGAGATCCTGGGAAATACCAGCGGTTAGGAGGGCAGATACCCAGAGGTGTGCTGCTGGTTGGTCCTCCGGGTACCGGTAAAACCCTTTTGGCAAAGGCTGTTGCTGGCGAAGCCAAAGTGCCTTTCTTTTCGATCTCAGGTTCCGATTTTGTAGAAATGTTCGTGGGTGTTGGTGCGTCGCGTGTTCGGGATATGTTTGAGCAGGCTAAAAAGCAATCACCTTGTATTATCTTTATCGATGAAATTGATGCGGTTGGCCGTCATCGTGGTAGCGGCATGGGCGGTGGTCATGATGAGCGCGAACAAACCTTGAACCAGTTGCTCGTAGAGATGGATGGTTTTGAAGAAAACGATGGGGTAATAGTTTTCGCAGCAACCAACCGGGCAGATGTTCTAGATACCGCCTTGCTGCGCCCAGGCCGATTTGACAGACAGGTTGTTGTTGGCTTGCCAGATATTCGAGGGCGTGAGCAAATTTTAAAAGTTCATATGCGCAAAGTCCCTTTAGCGGATGATGTTCAAGCAAATATTATTGCACGAGGAACGCCTGGTTTTTCTGGTGCTGAATTAGCTAATCTGGTCAATGAAGCTGCGTTGTTTGCGGCTCGCAGTGGCCTTCGAACGGTTTCCATGGAAGAGTTTGAAAAAGCACGCGATAAAATCATGATGGGTGCGGAACGAAAATCCATGGTGATGAGCGAGAAAGAAAAAGAAAATACGGCTTATCATGAAGCTGGGCATGCTATTGTCGGCTGGTTGATGCCAGAGCATGACCCGATCCACAAAGTGACGATTATTCCAAGAGGGCGAGCGCTTGGTGTTACGATGTACTTGCCTGAGGAGGATAAAATTTCTGAATCCAAGCGTTATCTTGAAGGTCGAATTTGCTCTTTGTACGGCGGGCGAATTGCAGAAGAAATGACGCTAGGTGTTGATGGTGTGACCACTGGCGCGATGAGCGACATTGAACATGCTACCAAGATGGTTAGAGCCATGGTGACCCGTTGGGGGTTATCCGACAAACTTGGCCCCTTGATGTATTCTGAAAACGAGATGGGTAAAGACGAGTTTTCTAATGCAACCAGTGAGCAAATTGATCAGGAAATGCGTCGTATTATTAGCGAATGTTATTCAAAAGCAGAAACTATCCTTAAAGACAATATGGATATCCTGCATGCCATGAAAGATGCACTGATTGAATATGAAACCATTGATCGCTTCCAGGTTGATGATCTAATGAACCGTCGCCCAGTTAGCAAGCCTAAAAGCTGGGATGATAAAGGTGACTCACCGACGGATGGTACGATTGCTCAGACGGATGAGGCTGAACAAAAATCCGATGATGAGAATCTGGATACGGGTGGCTCAGAGCCTGTCAGTGAATCGTAACACTATCTAAACCTTTT
>CAKMZU010000405.1 GCA_929200485.1 uncultured Gammaproteobacteria bacterium
ACCCTATGCATTGAATGAATTGATACATGTGCTTATAAAGAATCCAAATGCAGCTGTTATTTATAGTGATGAGGATTTGATGAGTGAAGACGGTGAAAGACTCACGCCTCACTTTAAACCTGATTGGAATGCTGATTTATTATTGAGTCATAATTACATTACCCACTTATGCTGTTACAAAAAAGAAATACTCAACCAGTTGGGGGGCATGCGCTCGGCGTTTGATGGTGCGCAAGATTATGATTTAATTCTTAGGGCTTCTGAGATTGTTGATCCAAAGGATATCATTCATATCCCGAAGATTCTTTATCATTGGCGTATGGTAGAAGGTTCAACGGCATTAAGTGCTGATGCCAAATCCTATACCGTAGATGCTGGCAAGCAAGCGTTAGCCGCGCATTTAGCGCGCACAAAGACAGGTGCTACTGTGAGCTTGGCTGATAAGCCTAATTTTTATCGAGTAAATTGGCCAATAGCTAAATCTGTGAAAGTTAGCGTGATTATTCCTACCCGTGATGGATTAGAAGTATTGAAGCCTTGCCTTGATTCGCTGATGAAAACAAAAGGGCAGCAATCCATAGAGGTTATTATTGTTGATAATGGCTCGACTGATAAAGCAACCTTGAAGTTTTTAAATGAACTGTCTAAAAAAACTGAATTTACCATTGTTAGGCATGATATTCCCTTTAATTATTCATCGTTAAATAATAAAGGTATAACTTATGCAAAGGGTGAATTACTGTTATTTTTGAATAACGATGTTGAAGCCATAGAACAAGGCTGGCTTGAAGAGATGGTATCGTTAGCACTGCGACCTGATACTGGTTGCGTAGGCGCTAAATTACTTTACCTTGATGGTTCTATTCAGCACGCAGGGGTTGTTTTAGGATTAGGCGGCTATGCCGCTCATGCACACAGAGGATTGCATGCTGAGGCGCCAGGTTACTTTAATCGTGCGCAAATGCGGCAAAATTTTAGTGCGGTGACGGCTGCTTGTCTTATGGTGAGACGTGATATTTTTGATCGTGTGGGCGGTTTTGATGAGGCATTCGAAGTTGCCTATAACGATGTGGATTTTTGTTTACGTGTCAAAGCCGCAGGTTTTAAAAATTGTTACACGCCCTTTGCAACCTTGTTGCATCATGAATCTAAAACACGTGGCGATGACGACTCACCGGATAAAAAAGCCAGATTTGATAAAGAAAAAGCCTTGTTAGCGACACGTTGGCAGCCATTGATTGATCATGACCCTGCTTACAATCCTAACCTTACGCGTGCAAAAGAAGATTTTAGCCTATGCTAGTTTTTCCAGTCACACACAGCTACTATTTGACGTGTTTTTAAAGGCATTAACGTGATTAAAAAACCATCGATATTCAAAAAAATAAAGCCTAGTTTTTCAACTAAAAAAGTTAACTTTCATTTTGATAATGCGTGTGGCCCTGAGATTAAAGGCTGGTGTTCTAATGGAGGCGAAGCGCCTATCGCCATTAAATTTACATGGGATGATCAGGTAAAGATCGTGATTGCCAATGTTTACAGGCCTGATGTTGCGCGTGTTGGATTACATCCTACGGGAGAATGCGGTTTTGTGCTTGCTATCAATAAAATATTGCCTGTTAAAGCAATAAGCTACGAGGTATTAGGAGAAGTTACTGGTCATAATATTGCCTCCCCCGAGCGTGGTCTTTGCTTTATACACATCCCTAAAACAGCGGGTACGAGTTTTAGACGAGCCGCCGCCGATTATTATGGCAAACATACGTTGTTAGCTAATTACGGCGCAAAATCGAGTGAGACCAGTGAATATGTCAAAGAACATATCCTTGAGAAAAAAGATAAAACATTGCTCGGCTATCCAGGTAACAAGTTTTTTAGTTTATATCATGGTCATTTCCATTTAAATTCTGTCCCCCATATTTTTCCGGCAAAAAACATTGCCAGTTTTTTACGGCAACCTGTTGATCAGGTGATTTCTCATTTCAACCATTATAGAAGATGGCATAGCTATGAGAACTCCCTTGAAGCTTTTATTAAGACACGGGGATTTTCTAATTTACAAACACGTTATTTGAAATCAGTCCCCATCAATCTTATTGGTTTTATTGGTGTGACTGAGAATTTTGATGAAGGCTTAAGTATTTATAATCATTTATATCGATCTAATTTAAAAGCTAAGAGAGAAAATATAAACGATAAAAAAGATATTACCGTAATCGACAATACGCAAAGAGTCATGATTGAGCATTATAATAAGCAAGACCTTGCGTTGTATGAGTTTTGTCGATCACAATTTCTTGAGCGACATAAGTTGTTCAATGAAAACCTCCCTTGGGTATATGCTGGTTTTACTGATAATCATAAAGAAACATCATTGATTCAGGGTGTTGCCTATTATGAGCACAGTGATGAACCTGTAAACATAAATGTATTTTACGAGGGAAGGCTCGTGGAAACCGTTATTGCTAATGAGTTTAGAGGTTGGACATGTGTTTATAAGGTACCAAGAGCCGCTTACGTGGGTTTTAGCTATAAGCCAACAAAACCTATTGATATTTCAAAAGTTAAACTGCTTGTTGAGTTGACGGGGCAGCAAATACAGCCGTTCTTCGAACACGAACATTGATTGATACACTCACTTGTTATTCTCGCCAATACGAAATTGTAAAAACATTAACCGATTCGTTAGTATCTGCGTTGTTGGTTGAAGGTGTGCTGTTAGCTGTATTATGCTTGCGATGGTGCATGAAAAAAAAGAGCCTAAGTAAAATGCTATAAATAAATCCCTAAATCTTTGAGCCTATCCTTTCTTTGTGTTTTTAAGCACAAATAAATGTGAGTCATTTCAATATTAATTCCTCAAGTCGTTAAATATAAGCGTTAAAAATGGAAAGAATTATAAAAAACGTTAGTATTCTTTGCTCTACGCTGTGATTGCGCATGTTAATGCAGCAGTTACCCATTAAG
>CAKMZU010000406.1 GCA_929200485.1 uncultured Gammaproteobacteria bacterium
GCAGATTTGCCCTTTAAAAATCCAATTGTATGTGCAACGCTGTGTTTCGGCGGAATCATCAATAGCATATGTATATGATCTTTCATTGCGTAGCCTTCGACTAATTCAACACCATACTGATGGCATAGCTGCCTTAGTATTTTTCCTATATCTCTACGCAGAGATCCATAGATACTTTTTTTACGATATTTTGGAACAAATACAACGTGATATTTGCAATAATGCTTAACGTGAGCTTGGGTTTGCCAATCTCTCATAATGGTCTCCTTAAGAACCAGCCAGTTCAAGGAGACCATTATCCTATTGCACGCCGTTTCGGCAGAGCCTATTTGAGTCGCACTGCCAAAGGCGGTGGTTTACCAAGATTTAATTAATACTTCCTTGGTTTCAATTAGTTTTTTACTCGTATTAATAATTATCGGGTAATGTGATCCAATCTTCTTCTTGTACATCATCCACACAACGATAGTTTGGTTAAAAGCGGCGATGATTCGTACTGAACCCCTTGACCTATTTTTCATCTAAACTTAATAAGCAAAAAGGATGAGAGATGAATACCGAGGTCACCTTGCTTGATCAATTCAACCAACTGTCTCAGCATTTTCTTCAAAAGGGTTGGCTAACCCATATTGAGACACTAGCCATTAATATCATTGTTGCTGTTCTAGTGTACTGGATTGGCACGATTATCATTAATCTGCTGCTTAAAGGGTTCCATCGTGTCGCAATAAAACGCCAAATGGACGCTGAACTCGAACACTTTTTAGACGGTGTTATTCGTATAGCGCTAAAATTTGCTCTAATTATCATTGTATTAAGTGAGCTTGGTATAGATACTACCTCACTGCTTGCGGTGTTCGGTGCAGCAGGCTTAGCGATCGGTCTTGCACTGAAAGATTCGTTATCCAATGTTGCCTCATACATGAAGCTATCATGTGACGCAACACCAACAATCACATGATCACTCGTTGATACAATGGATGCTTTGCTGCCGTATTCATATTTTTTATGCGCTTTGCCTTTAGCAACGCAATCAACTTTTGGCTCATGCAGGCTGTAGATTTTGTTTTTAACTTTGGGTTGCTGAGCTAACACCTTCCGATACATAGTAAAATCTGCAGCAAGTTGAGAAACCAATTTTTCGCGTAGTTTACGCTCCAGCTTTAGCATTAATATTTCTGCTATGGTGCGTCTTTTTGGCTTTCTCTCGTTTCTTTACGTGCCCAAAGAAACGTGAATCAATGCCAAGCTGCTTAATTTCCTTAATAAAAATGGCTGTTCCAGATTCTTGCGTTGATTGCATATCGGGCCTATTTATTAATATAGCCCTGAACACTTGTTAATTAGGTTTTAATATCAATTGTGTTCAATTTTTTGGGTCTTGACTCAAAAGAGCAGCAATAATATTAAACACCGAAGGATGATAAACTAAACCTAAATGACTGGACTTAACCTCAATATTCTGACCATATTGACCCTCTTCGATAATCGCTGACGATGGTGGCACAATGCCATCCCTATGACTGAATATCGCTGTAGTATAAACCTGCTGGCCATCGGATAGTTTGCTCTTGGCATTCCATGCCTCAATCCCTTTATCTGCATCACTATCATCTAACAATTTAAGAAATTTGAAGAGTTGCCAGGCATTGGTAGATTCCGGACTGCGAAGAGGAGAACCTAACAAAATATTCTGCTCAATAAGATATGGGTATTTTCGAGCTAATGAATTAGCAAAAACACCACCCAGGCTCCACCCAATCAGACTGACTTTCTTGCCTGTTTCATCATTAATTTCTTTTATACGACAGACTAACTGCTCTTCTTTTTTCTCTGTATAATCAATCATCTGCTTCACTGTCGTTTTTTTTATCTCAGGAATATTTCGTCCCAATAACCAAGGATAAGGTTTAAAACCCTTGTCATTTAAATAATCTCTCAGCACAGACATACTGAAGTCATCACCCCCTAAACCCGGGATAGTCAAAACAGGCTTACCACCGCCTTGTTTGGCTTTGGCGAGCGGATGTTGCCAATCTGACTTCAGCAAAGAACAACCCTCTCCGATTGCTCGTGGGATCTCTGTTAATAATAATGTTTTAGAGGGTAGATCTGGGTGAGCGTAATAGTTTTTACTATAAATTGCAGATCTGCCCTTTAAAATACGGATTATTTTTGCAGAATTTCTAGCATGAATGAAAGGCCCAGAATCTATTGTCACAGGTATTAAAGAAACAAGGGAAAAAGAAATAATTCCAATTTTTAAAAATATGCTCATTATTTCGCTAGACATCGTTTGCTCAAAGAATTTCAATGATCGATTTGCATTATCAAATGGTATAAACCGATACACCCACTACTGCCTTGGATTAAAAATTTCTTTAGTTTGTCTATAGCATTTTGAATTCTCAGTGGCTGGTTTTTCTTAATCATCTATGATTTGAAAAATTCATCTAACCTTAGTTCAATAATTTGGCAGTCTACGGGTAGAGCTTACATCTTCTTAAACATACCATTTAGCTAATCCCATCCATCCATTGCCAATGGCTTATTTTTCCTCAATTCACTTCAGGTTTAGCAAAAGTTTAGAAAAGATCAGAACCATAGAGAAAAAGACAATGATCCGTACTGAACCCCTTGACCTATTTTTCATCTAAACTTAATAAGCAAAAGGGATGAGAGATGAATACCGAGGTCACCTTGCTTGATCAATTCAACCAACTGTCTCAGCATTTTCTTCAAAAGGGCTGGCTAACTCATATCGAGACACTAGCCATTAATCTCATTGTTGCCATTCTAGTGTACTGGATTGGCACGGTTATCATTAATCTGCTGCTTAAGGGATTTCATCGCGTTGCTATAAAGCGCCAAATGGATGCTGAACTTGAACACTTTCTAGATAGTGTTATCCGTATCGCGCTAAAGTTTGCGCTTATCATCATTGTATTAAGTGAGCT
>CAKMZU010000407.1 GCA_929200485.1 uncultured Gammaproteobacteria bacterium
TAATGACTCGCTTCGATATTTCAGAAGACCGAATCTATACCAAAGCGTTCGGTGATCAGGAAGGGCTGAGTCGCGCGCGTCACGCGATTGCCATCGTTGAACATTAAACTTACGCAGTAGGTTAGCGGATTTTTTTGTCCAGCCCCTTCATTTAATTGGGGTCAGTAGTTGAAGAAGGGCGGCCTTCTTCAACTAGCTCAATCAGGGCGGAGCCTTCGATTTGAATCCAGAACTTTAGGTCTTGGCCAGAACTTTAGATCCTGGATAGAGGCAACACACTCTGACGCCAATGAATTGGTAGAACTCTATGAAAAAACAATTAAGCAGTTTGATTCCTCAGGCCTTGGGCGCATGCGTGCTTGCATCTGTGGCAACGTCACAGGCATTTATGGGCATGGAAAATAGTAGCTGGTATGTCGCACCAAGTGTTGGCTTCCATTTCACGGATGAGATGGATCATTTTGACAAGATGAAGAAAAAAATGGGTGTCGATGTAGAATTCGATGACGGTCCAATTTATGGCATTGCTTTTGGCTTTCAAACCAGTGCCTATACCGCTATTGAATTTGCCTATAATTACAGCAACTTTGATATCAAATCTAAAGCACTTAAAGATATACCAATTGGCAACCAAAAAATCTCTCAAGCTGACAAAGCCAAAAAAGAAACCAGTTACCATTATGTACACGTTGATGCGCTTTACTACTTCAATGATGTTTACGAAAATAATTTCTCGTTTTACATTCCTGTTGGCTTAGGCTGGGTAAAAAATGATCCTGATATGAACTCTGTTGATAAAATGATTGGCATGAAAGCCCTTGAAGACACTGTCTTTAACTTCGGCATCGGTGCTCAATGGATGTTCAGTGAACACGTCGGCGTCCGAGGTGATATCCGCGGTTTATACGGCTTCAGCCAGGAGAATTTCGATGGCATTGCGCAAGTAGGTCTAATGATCCGCTGGGGCATGCCTGTAGCAATGAATGTTGCCGATGCACCTCCGCAAAGTGCTAACCTTCAGTTCAAGTTAAACTCAACCGAGCTGGTTAACCCTAACGATCCGGAAATTGCCGTTTTGGTTAACACCCTCAAAAACAACCCAGACTCAAAAGTTAAAATTCTTGCCTACTCTGATCGTTCAGGTAGTTCTGAGTACAATATGAAATTATCTGAGCGCCGTGCAGAGAGCTTGAAAAATATCTTAATGACTCGCTTCGATATTTCAGAAGACCGAATCTATACCAAAGCGTTCGGTGACCAGGAAGGACTGAGTCGAGCGCGTCACGCGATTGCCATCGTTGAACATTAAGTTTTCACAGTAAACACAAAACCTACCTTAGTGTGTTTTGAAGCCGGGAACCCTGTTTCCGGCTTTTTTATTTAACCTGCTCAGATGCTTGAAAAGCCACACTTTTCAACGACACTTAAGAAAGGGCATCCTTAATGCTCTAAAACCACTTTTTTACTCAATGGACCCTCTGATGCAACGGTTTGCTATCAACGTATTTTTTGGCATTACCGCCACTTGTTTACTGTCTTTTACCCTGACAGGTTGCGGCATCATCGCTCAATCGCCACCTAAAACTTATCGTCATGCCTCAAACTTTGAAGAAACCCAATTGCAATCGACCATTGATACCGGAAGGCCTGTCGTACCTGATATTTATCTGTTTGCTCAAATGCTGGCTGAAAGAAATGCTGTACTCGCCGGCAAAGAACGCAATAGTGACCCATCCACAGAAGAACACAACACACATCACAAACAAGGATCTTCCAGTGAATAACTCAGAAAAGCACCTTCTGTAGTTATTGAAACCTAGTGAAAGAGTCTATAAAATCGGCAAAAACTTGTCGGGGTGTCAAACGCTACCGTTCTTAGTCAGTAGTTCACAACGAACGATGATATTTAATTGCCAAGGCGTTTAACTGAGAAATACCCGTAAGACCTGATCGAGATAATGCTCGCGTAGGCAACAAGGCTTGAATTAATGAGTCTCTTTCGATAGCTATATAAAATAAGAGTTGGCTCAGAGTAACGGTTTATTTTCTCCCATTCTCGCTACAGCGAAAATCCAAGTGAAAAACACCTTTTTACTCTGCCTTAAATAATCGAATCAAGACCGCCATTAGTCACTCGCATCCTGACAAGAAAAATAATAATCACAGGATCTTCAGGATGTCGAATACCCCTAAACGCTCCAGCCAAAAAAGCGGCGAAAGCCCTATCGGTGATGCGCTATCATCTTTCCCGAATTCACAAAAAGTCTATGTTGAAGGCAGCAGCCCTGACATTCAGGTCCCGATGCGTGAAATCACGCTGACTCCGCCGCCTTTAGACCCAAAGGATGCATCAAAAGTCGAAATCAACCCACCGGTTCGTGTCTACGATACGTCAGGCCCCTATAGTGATCCGGCTGTCACGATTGACTTCAAAGCAGGCCTTTCTTCCGTTCGCAGCAGCTGGGTTGAAAAGCGCGATGATACAGAGCAGTTAACGGAATTAACCTCCAGTTTCGCCAAGATTCGGCAGGCAGATAAAGAGGCCGACCATCTTCGCTTTGCGCATAAAATCCAACCTCGTCGCGCCAAATCGGGCAAGAATGTTTCCCAGCTCCACTATGCACGCCAAGGCATCATTACACCAGAGATGGAATATATCGCCATTCGAGAAAACATGGCGCGTGCTGAAGCGGCTAAATACCCTGAATTAGCCAGCCAACATGCCGGCGAATCGTTTGGGGCAAATATTCCAGATGAAATCACGCCTGAATTTGTGCGCAGTGAAGTTGCCAGAGGACGCGCCGTCATTCCTGCCAACATTAACCACCCTGAACTTGAACCTATGATTATCGGGCGCAATTTTCTGGTCAAAATTAACGGCAATATCGGTAATTCTGCCCTCGGCTCATCTATTGAAGAAGAAATTGACAAGCTTACCTGGGG
>CAKMZU010000408.1 GCA_929200485.1 uncultured Gammaproteobacteria bacterium
CTTGATTACCGTTAACTGCGCTATCTTAGGTGGTTCGTTGTTAATGGTTGAACGTGACTACAACTTTGGCGAATCCGTTGTCTACGGTTTTGGTTCTGGCTTCGGCTGGGCGCTTGCGATTGTTGCCCTTGCCGGTGTTCGTGAAAAGCTGAAGTACAGTGATGTGCCTAAGGGCCTTGAAGGCTTAGGGATTACCTTTATCACTGTGGGTCTAATGTCACTTGGCTTTATGTCATTTGGCGGTATGTCAATTTAATCAAGGAGCAACTATGGATATTTCTACAATTATAATTGCCGTTGTCATGTTCCTTGTGGTGGTCATGGCATTGGTATTCGTTATTCTGGCTGCGCGTTCGCAGCTGGTGTCAACCGGGGATGTCAGCATTGAAATCAATGGTGATCCTGAGCGTTCAATTACCGTTCCAGCGGGCGGAAAATTACTGCAAACACTTGCAGAAGAAGGCATTTTCTTATCATCTGCCTGTGGTGGTGGCGGTACTTGTGCACAGTGTAAGTGTCAGGTGCATGATGGGGGAGGCTCAATTCTGCCAACTGAAGAAGGCCATTTTACCAAAGGTCAAATCAAAGACGATTTCCGCCTAGCTTGTCAGGTCGCTGTTAAGCAAGACATGAAAATTGAAGTAGACCCAGAGTTCTTCGGTGTTAAGCAATGGGAAACAGAAGTTGTCTCTAATGATAACGTAGCAACTTTTATTAAAGAATTAGTACTTAAAATCCCTGATGGTGAAAGTGTTGATTTCCGTGCAGGGGGTTATGTTCAGTTAGAGTGTCCTCCACACGTGGTTGACTATAAAGATTTCGATATTCCTGACGAGTATCGTGAAGACTGGGATCGCTTTAAGGTCTTCGATAATATCTCTAAAGTGGAAGAAACCACTGTACGTGCCTATTCCATGGCTAACTATCCAGAAGAGAAGGGTATTATTAAATTTAATATTCGTATCGCTTCACCACCTCCGGGTTCACAGGGGATTCCGCCAGGCATCATGTCCTCTTGGGTATTTAACTTGAAGCCGGGTGATAAAGTGAAAGTCTCTGGGCCATACGGTGAGTTCTTCGCAAAAGAAACCCAAAATGAAATGGTATTTATTGGTGGTGGTGCAGGTATGGCACCGATGCGTTCGCACATCTTTGATCAGTTAAAGCGTATTGGTTCTGATCGCAAGATTTCTTTCTGGTATGGTGCGCGTTCATTGAGAGAAATGTTCTATGCTGATGAATACGATGCATTGGCTGAGCAGTTCCCGAACTTCACTTGGCACGCGGCTCTTTCTGATCCGCTGCCTGAAGATAACTGGACAGGCCTTACTGGTTTCATCCATAATGTGGTCTTGGAGCAATATTTGAAAGATCACCCAGCCCCGGAAGATTGTGAATTTTATATGTGTGGCCCACCGATAATGAACCAATCGGTTATTGCTATGCTCAAAGATCTGGGCGTTGAAGATGAAAACATCATGCTGGACGACTTTGGCGGCTAATCATTGTACTTAATTAGCAGCTAGTCTTTTGCAGGTGTTCTAAATAGAGGAAACCATGCATAAATCCTTAAAATACACGTTAATGAGCCTACTTGTAGGCTCATTTTTTTTGTTAACAGGCTGTGGTAAGCCAAAATTTCATACGATCACGGGTAACACGATGGGGACAACCTATCATGTGACCGCACAATTTGCCGATAAAAAGATTTCGGCTGAAGATCTACAGGCGCAGATAGATGCGCGTCTGGAAAGTATCAATCTAAGCATGTCAACCTACAAGCCGGATTCCGAGATTAGCCAGTTTAATCAGATGAAGGTCGGCGAGAAGCTCACCGTCAGTGATGATTTTGTCAAGGTGTATAGTGTCGCCAAAACCATTTATGACGAAACAGATGGGGCTTTTGATCCTACAGTCTCTCCCCTTGTTGATCTTTGGGGATTTGGGGGCGGGTCTGAAACAGGCGTTGATCGCAAACCACCAAGCGATGCGGATATTAAGAAAGCTTTGACTAATGTGGGTTTTGATAAGGTAGTTTTAAAAGATAATGAACTGTCAAAAACGGCAGCGGTAACCTTGGATTTTTCGGCGGTCGCTAAAGGCTATGGTGTCGATCAAGTTGCTAAGTTATTACATGATCAGGACATCAACAATTTTTTAGTCGAGGTCGGCGGTGAAATAGTGACTGATGGCATCAGCCCTCGTGCAGGCCCTTGGCGAGTCGCTGTGACGACACCTAAATCCTTAAGCAATGCCATTTCACGCATTGAGTTAAAGGATGCCGCCTTAGCTACCTCAGGTAACTACCGCAACTATTTTGATTACGAAGGTGTACGCTATTCGCACACGATTAATCCTAAAACGGGTTACCCTGTAGAACACCGTCTAAGCTCTGTCACCGTTATCCAGCCTACAGCGGCTGAGGCCGATGCTTATGCGACAGCGTTACTAGTCATGGGTGTAGAAAAAGGGTTTAATTTCGCTAAGGAGAAAGAACTCCCAGTGTATATGATCTACAACGATGGCACTGCCTTTGATCTGAAATACACGGATATGATGAAGGATTATTTCCCCAAAATCTAATAAACCAGTGTATCTATAAGCGTATTAATAGAGCCAGACCATGCTTGAATTTCTAGTTGCCTTTGGGGTGTTTGCCCTGTTTTTTATCCTTTTATCGCTTGGGCTTTTGATTAAGCAAAAGCCGCTAAAAGGCTCCTGCGGTGGCGTTGCTACTTTAATGGGTAACGATAATTGTGAAATCTGCGGTGGTGATCCCAACCGTTGTGAATCAAATACGGATGGTCAAGCGAATACTGATCTAGCCAAACGCGTTGGCTAATAGTTTGGAGTAGACTAAGCGCCAATAAACCGACGTTATTTTCAAGTTAGGCATATCATCAAATAATATCCTCCCAAGTTAAGGAGGTAAAGATGAATCAA
>CAKMZU010000409.1:0-768 GCA_929200485.1 uncultured Gammaproteobacteria bacterium
GGCTTAGGATGAGCATATTTGGCAATAACTGATAAAATCAATTCACAACGATGATTGTATTAAGCGCTGGCGATATCTAAAAAACAATGACTGAACGAATCGATTGGCCAGATTTCATATACTCGAAGGCTTTGTTGATTTCTCTAAGCCTAAGCTCATAGGTCACCATTTCATCGATTTTTATATCACCGGCCAGATAACGCTCAACATAACCCGGAAGTTCTGTACGGCCTTTGACACACCCAGAAGCACTGCCTCGCCAAACCCGCCCTGTCACTAGTTGAAACGGTCGCGTACTGATCTCTTGCCCAGCACCAGCAACTCCCAGAATGGTGGATTCACCCCAGCCTTTATGGCAGCACTCTAGCGCAGAGCGCATGGTATCTACTCTACCAATACATTCAAAGGAATAATCAACACCACCATCGGTTAATTCAACAATGACATCCTGAATCGGCTGTTCATAATCTTTCGGGTTGATGCAGTCTGTTGCCCCCAGCATTTTTGCCATATTGAATTTATCTTCATTGACATCAATGACAATAATTCTTGACGCCTTTGCAAGGACAGCCCCTTGAACTGCAGACAGACCGACCCCCCCTAAACCAAAGACAGCGACAGTAGATCCTGCTTCCACCTTAGCCGTGTTAAGTACCGCACCAATACCCGTTGGTATACCGCAGCCTAGCAAACAGACTTTTTCAAGGGGTGCAGCTTTATTGATTTTAGCGATAGATATTTCAGGAAGCACCGTATGCTCTGCAAAGG
>CAKMZU010000409.1:778-2908 GCA_929200485.1 uncultured Gammaproteobacteria bacterium
AATCGCCTGACACAGGTTGGTTTTACCTGACAAACAAAACTTACACTCGCCGCATTCAGGTGTGTAGAGCGGAATAACATGATCTCCAACAGAAACACTCATAACGCCCTCACCTACAGCCTCAACAATGCCGCCCCCTTCATGACCTAAAATACATGGGAAAACACCTTCAGGATCGTCACCACTTAGCGTAAAGGCATCTGTATGACAAACCCCTGTGGCAATCATACGAACAAGGACTTCTCCTGCTTTAGGTAGCTCAAGATCAACTTCTTCAATGGATAAAGGGCTGCCTGCTTTCCACGCTACTGCAGCACGAGTCTTCATTGTCTCCATGAAAATCTCCTAGAAAAAAATGAAAACTATACCAATCTCCCAAGAAAAGATTAAGCTTTTTATAGCCTCTTAATCTACGATATTCGTTTATTAGCAAAAAATAATGAATGGACAGGATAAAAAAATATGTTAGAGAAATTCAAATTTTTATCGCTTGTTTAGCATTGTGCAAAAACCATTGCACACCAAACTTTAAAGAGGTTTTATCGACCGCAATCAATGGAAGGAGTGTTGAGGATCTTAATCGTGCTTTTGCTTCTTTATTCAGTTTTGAATAAAACGCTGTGGATTTCTCTTTGTTGTTATTTTCATAGTAGAGTACGGCTTCATCAGATTTAGACAGTAACTCCGTAGGTTCTTTTGTGTTCAATAACGCAACTCTGAGGTTTTCTTTCGTGTAACGGCTCTTTAAGAACACCACATCGGCTGTGGCCATAGTTTTATGATTCGCTGTCATACACATCATGTATTTGCCTTTAAGCGTGGTATCACCATGGATAGCACCTTTAGAAACAATAAGTGTATAACCATAGGGAATCTGCACAGCAATAACTTCATAGGTCTCGGCGTCATCCTGACGTCTTGCTAACATCACATAGCCACCGCAGTCTTTTGTCAGTGGCGTCATCGTCTGAGAAAAGGCATGAGTCTCCAGAAATAATCCAACCTGATTTTCAACTTGCGCTGTTGCATAGTGCTCGTTAAAGAGATAAGTCACCGCCTCCATTGGGTCTTCTTTCTCTTTTACTATGCTAAAAGGCTGATCATTTTTTACCATCCTGGCACCAAAAGGTGACAAATCGAATGCCGTTGCATCAAACGCCTTAAGAGAAAGTTGCCCAGCATCTATTTCAAGCACGCCAGTTGGTTTTACCAAGCTGAAAGATTCTTGTGTAGGCTTTGGATACTCTTTCAGTTCCTCGACATATTGAGGGTCCAAGCCGCTTAACCATTTAGCGTGAATTGTCGTGATAAAATCCGGATCAACCCGAGGGCGCGGCTCTTCATTAGCGGCATGTGCCGGGTACCTGAAAATAACAGGGTATTCTCCCTCCATATTAATTTGATACGCGTATTTTTCAGGTGATGTTAACGTACCAAAGTATTCCAAAGGGCCAACCATGCTCTTATCTTCAGAGTTACGTAAGATAAAAAGATTTCTTAATTTCAATTTTGTTCGTAAGGAAAACTTAAAAAAACCGTCGTTATATCTCGGGATACTATGGTAGGCATCAAAAACCTTACAAATAAACTTTCCATTGCTATTCTCATAAGCTAGTAGCCGTCCACCTTTAGCATGAGTTATCTGTTGAGGTTGGCTTTGAGCGAATGAAACCGAAACAAGGATATTGACAATGACAAAAAATTTAAGAATATGTTTAAAACTCATTAACTTCACAAAAAATACTGACAAATAAACAATCACTATCAGTAAGAATTCCATCAACCACATAAGTTCAGAATTAAATATATCTATAAACACTCCTTAACTTTTAGCCTGTCCATTTTCTTCTTTCACTACCTCGAGTGAGCTCGTACTATTGTTCTATTTTTGGAACAGAATTTACCGCAAATGCCCCTCGTTTATCCCAGAAGAATGCGTACAATAAACCGTTCTAGAGCAATAATAAGGATAATCATGATAAAAAATACAGAGAGTCATTACGGGATAATTGCAATATTTTTGCACTGGTTAATGGCCTTTATTATTTTTGGTCTCTTTGGCTTAGGGTTATATATGGTCGATCTAACCTACTATGACCCTTGGTATAAGGATTCGCTGGATTTGCACAA
>CAKMZU010000410.1 GCA_929200485.1 uncultured Gammaproteobacteria bacterium
ATTACAGTGAAATACTTATATAATATGGTCTGGAGGCTTTTCGTTCAGGCACTAAGTAGACAACATTAATCTCAGTACAACTAGAGATTAATGTTGTCTCTGAAAGAATCTATATAGCTAATCCCCTTTTTATGTTCCCTCATTGTGCTCACGATCTACCAAATGATTCAATGGCACCATTCGCTTGTGCAGAACAGCAAAGACCACCAAATGCTTTTTATGCAGTTTGTAATAAATAACATGACTGCTGTGAGGAAAGCTATAAACGCCCTTAGCTACATCCTCTCTCTTCTTTCCAAGCGTCGGGGTTTGGGCAAGTAAACCTATGGTTTCTCGTAAATCAGACAAATAGCTTTTTGCTTGAGTAGAACCCCATTTTTTGACGGTAAATGTTCGAATATTGAGTAAGTCTTGTTTCGCATCTGGGGTTAAGCTAAACGATGACATGCAGCTTAAGCACCTTTTTCCAGGTCATTAAAAAATTCATCGCCATCACTTAAGTTGCCTTCTGCGATGTCTTTTTGTGCCTGCGATGCCCTTGTTTGCAATAGTTGCAGTTTAAGACGTTCCATACTTTCGTACTCTTCTGCGGAAATCACCACGGCAACAGGCTTGCCGTTCTTGTTGATCAGAATGGGAGATCGTTGCGCCTTTAGCAGCAGGTCGCCAAAATGCGTTTTTGCTTCATTCGCGGATAATGAGTTCATAACCTTTTTCTTTTAAATCGTTCGATTTGATCATTATAGACGATTCAAATGATCACTTCATCTTGTTAGATTGGTGACTTTACAAAGATTAATTAAGCACTTATATATTACTCAAATACTCATTTGAGTTTTTACTCAATTTTTGTTTGAAGGACAGTCTATGCCAGTAATAGCGGTGCTTAACCCAAAGGGCGGCAGTGGCAAAACCACGGTAGCTATAAACCTAGCTCATGCTTTAGCACTTGATGGTGACAAGGTGCTTTTAGTGGATTCTGACCTCCAAGGATCAGCAAGGGATTAGAACGAAGAAAACGATGGCGAAATTTTGCCTGTCGTTGGCTTGGATAGAGAAACCTTACCCAAGGACTTACAAGCCATCAGCAAAGGCTATGATTGGGTGGTTATTGATGGGCGCCTCAGATAGCCAAGCTTGCAGCGGCAGCAATTAAAGCGGCTGATTTGGTGGTTATACCTTGCCAGCCATCACTGTATGACATTTGGGCGGCCTCTGATCTGGTTGATGTCATTAAGGCAAGACAAGACGTAACTGATGGATTATCTAAGGCTGCTTTTTTGGTGAGTAGAGCCATTAAAAATACCAAGCTTGGGGCTGAGATATTAGAAGCTTTAGAAGGCTATGAATTGCCTATTTTGAAATCGCAAACAACACAGAGAGTTGCTTATCCTACCACTGCATCAGAAGGAAAAACGGTTTTTGTAGAACCTGACGGGTAAGCAGCGGCTGAAATTAATGCGATTAAAAAAGAAATAAAAGAGGTGTTACATGACGCTTAAACCTAAGAAAAAAGCGACTCGATCAAATAAGGGTAAAGAAGCGGCCTTAAAATCAGTAACAACCGAAAAGATGAAAAGACTCAATGCTAACTTGCCTGAGTCTTTGTATCTTGATCTAAAGGTTAAAGCGACTAAAGAGGGTAGGGCGATTAATGATTTAGTGATTGAATGGGTAAATAAGTATTTGAGTAAATGAGTTTTTACTCAAATACTTATCTGAACTTCTATTGTTAAAAAACTAAACGTAAAGTACCTTTCATATCTCCACGTTCGAATCGAGTCGCTTGAGTACGGTTTATTAGGAAATCTAGCTCCATCTTGCTTGCATCGTTTGTAATATAATCAAATTGACGAATACGGAGAAAGCTTCCAAAAAGTGAAGATTTCATTAACGTAGGATCTAATCCCTCACTATCAAATAAATCGATGGACACCCCCGGAAAATAATTTATAACGTATTTATTTCCGTATAAATTATTATCTGCAATTTCTGTTGTATTTTTCAAGACAAGATTTTGTGGAAACTCTGCCAATAATTCACCATTACTGGTGTATAAAGCGATGTTATTTTTTTCTTCTAAAGAACCATCAAATTCAAGGTATTTAGCAACATCGTATTCTTCCATTAACAATAAGTTTTTATCAAAATCAAATTTCTCAACGGTTAACTTACCCAAAGAATATCCTATGTCGCCAAGACGTATTAGGGTCAATCGATGTTCTGTCGACTCAACTCGATCAGGGGCTATATCCAAATACTCTGTAACTATGTGCGTGCTAACATCAATACGATTCATGTTGGTGACATGGCCTGTTGTTGTGGCCGTTCTAGAATAACGATCTGCAGCTTCGTCATCCGTTGTCCCATAACGTACAGAAATGCTTATCGATACACTATCGGTTGACGCATCGTAAACCAGCGTAGACCAAGTGTCAGGTATCTCATTGCATTGTAAATGAAACGTATTAGGGGTATCGACTGACGCGGTTAAATCACAACTCTCTCTTATCCATCCAAATTGATTTGATTCATATAACATCATCCAATGACCTGCTAATGAATTGCTATTGTTATCTGCTACTGTGTAGTTCGAACTGTTGAATCTATTTTCATCAATATTGAAAACTTGTTCAGTATAAGCGCGTGTTTCTGGGCAAAAGAAGCCATTATTAAGGGGGTTGAGTGAATCAGCTATTGATGAATAACGTCGACAGCTTGGTATACCAAAGTCACCTTCTTCTACTCGATCTATTGTTTGTTCTTTTTCCAATTCATCTAAACCAACTTTGCATTTGGTCGCACCCATCGTCGTTAAAAGAACACAAAGCAGCGGGAGAATTTTTATTGGTTTTTTGGCTCTTCTCCGCTTTGATGTAAGAAAAAGGTGCTAAGACAGCATTTA
>CAKMZU010000411.1:0-2135 GCA_929200485.1 uncultured Gammaproteobacteria bacterium
ACTGATAATGCCTCAGCAGGTCTTAATAACATTATGTACCATAAGGATCATAAAAAAATTACTGCTCTCGATTTAACTCACTTTAACGGTATTGACCCTACAACATCGTGGTCGTCTGCAGCTCTAGGCTTTAATGTGAACACCTCATTAGATTACTTTTTACAAACAAAAACAGAACTTGATAAAAGGCTGAATATAACCGACGCATCCCCTGTTGTCAGGGATCAATTAAAATTCATTCTGTCTATGGACAGACAAACATTAAAAGACACCCTGAAAACAACCTATGACTATGACGATGCAGATATCGATACCATGGTTGATCGGCTTGTCTATCGACGGGTCGCTTTATCCATTAAAATACTACCCAACGACATAGACCCGCAAGATCTGCATACTTATTTGACCATGAAATATGGTAGCAACTACCCTGATAGCACACTTAAAGCAGAAGATAAAATTGCTTTTGATAGCAATCAAAAAACTCTGTTAGCAATGGTGCCATCAAACGTCATTCAGGAAGCAGATGATCTGACAACGCTGAAACGGACCTATGGTGAAGACTTTATATTGTTCTGGATAAAGATGTCACCAGCACACCTAAATATGTTATATAGAAACTTAGATTCATGGCTCGATTCAGATATTTTTAATGCTGAACATCTATCAGCACGTGAGTTTATAAGGCTGGCATTAAACACAACAAGCGGATACAAAAGGGAGGATTTTACTAATTATGACCTGCTAAAAAAATTCTTCATAAAAAAATATGGAATAAATTATTACAATAATGTACATAAATTTGATTATGTAGATTTGGATTTTTACAACCAATTTGAAGAGCAACTATCTGATAAACCCATTAAAACTGACTTTGCCAGCAAAGAAGAATTCGTTACTCACTTACAAAATAAATACAAAAGACCCTCTGAGGCATATCTCTCTGATGCAGAGTTTGAGGCGACTGATAAATTTGGACTAGAAGCGGATGAAGACGGTAAATACATATTTGACTCAGATGCTGAAGAAAATAAATCTGGAAGATACACTGAAACAGAAGTAGATGATGCAACAATAAATAAAGATAGAACCGTGCTTTATTTTTATTCAGAAGAAAAGCCAGATAATGTATTTAAGAATGGTTTTAGCGAAGTAGACCGTTCGGCTTATAAATTTAATGACAGTGATGCAACTTTTTCTGATTATAAACGTAAGATTTTTACTCAAGAAAGAAACGTAAGCAATTCGCCTTATTATGTCTATCGAATTGAAACTCAAGATGATATTAGACAGCTTGATGCAGCAAAAATATACGGAGTAGAACGAGCAAATTATCGCATTCCTTTAGAGCATATCCAAAGAGATCAAATCCAATCAGTTAAACCACTTGCAGATAAGGGTATCAATCAGTCAACACCCGTTAAGAATAAATGGTATTTAAACCCTTACCATAACAAAAAATATAAAAAGTAATGTTTATTCAGCGATTGACTGAATTTGCACCAAGTCAATCGCCAGTAGAAAGTATTTCTCCCTGCTCCGCGGTCTGAGTTTAGCCTCTCACAAACTGTGGGCGGCATTTTTAAATGATCCTGGCAACGATGTCCGTACCTTTTGACTGATCGCGCACCCTAACGGTCAGTATTTGGTCTTATAGAACTAACAGTATTTGAAAAGTTCACAGAAATATTAAAATATCTACTTCAAAAAAATTTTTAAATTTTTGACAATACTCTTCTTGCAGATTTTATAACTCTATTAATGGAAAGTTTTTAAAGGGGTTAGTACACAACCCAAATATATATAGCATCCTGTCTATGCAGCTTTTCGCTACGCTGGGCTGACTCAGCACACTTCATTGTCATTGCATAAATAAGATTGTACCAAAAAACAATACAGAGAAACTTGAGAGGCAAACAAATTTTTTCCATGAATAAATGCCAAGGAAGCTTGGAGATAAAGGATGTAACATTTCATAAAAAACAGTTGGTAGCAGGCACTGGGTTCAATATTTGATAGTCTAATGATTGAATAGTTCTGAGAAGATGGAGCTAACTTAGGTAAAAAGTCAGATTGATTGAGAGATCGAGCTTTAATCGTAGAAGCAACCGGCCATATCAACACGACTCATATCA
>CAKMZU010000411.1:2145-2904 GCA_929200485.1 uncultured Gammaproteobacteria bacterium
CACTTTTTAGAGTGACCTTCCAGGAATGAATTGAAAATATCTAAACGAGCTCAGTATCTTCTTGCTTGACGACCACTTTGCCATCTTCGAGAGAGATATTGATTTGCCCTCCCCGGTCAGCCAGCTCACTAAAGAGAACCATTTCAGCAAGTGGTTTTTTCACATGCTCCTGAATAATCCGAGCCATAGGGCGTGCACCCATTGTCTTATCATAGCCATGCTCAACCAGAAAATCCCTCACCTCTTTCGAGACATTCAAAGTAATTTTCTTCTCATCTAGCTGGGATTGGAGTTCAATCAAGAATTTATCAACAACGGTATGTACTACTTCAACAGGTAGCGGCTTAAATTGAACAATTGCATCTAGGCGATTACGGAATTCAGGTGTGAATTCTCGCTTAATCACTTCCATGCCATCTGTACTATTGTCTTGGGAAGTAAAGCCAATGGATCGCTTATCCATAGCAACTGCACCGGCATTGGTTGTCATGATAAAAATGACGTTTCTAAAATCTGCTTTGCGGCCATTGTTATCAGTTAAGGTACCATGATCCATGACTTGAAGTAGCAAATTGTAGATTTCAGGATTTGCTTTTTCTATTTCATCCAAAAGCACAACACTATGTGGATGCTTAGTGACAGCCTCGGTTAACAAGCCGCCCTGATCATAACCAACATAACCCGGAGGTGAACCAATCAAACGGGAAACCGTATGAGATTCCATATACTCAGACATATCAAAGCGAATAAGCTCAATAC
>CAKMZU010000412.1:0-1568 GCA_929200485.1 uncultured Gammaproteobacteria bacterium
CTGAACCTGCTGAACCTGCTGAACCTGCTGAACCTGCTGAACCTGCTGAACCTGCTGAACCTGCGCCTGAATTAGAAGAGGATTTTGAGAAAGTTCCATCACCTTCAATAGATGTCGATGAATCGTCCGGAGAGGATACTGAAGCACCAGATCAGAATACCCAACCACCGCAATCATCAAACCTTAGGTCAACTTTTAAGACGCATGACTTACCCGATGACGATGAGTCTGGTGGTGATACAAGCAATTAGGCTTTTAGCTATACGCTAAAATTACGTTTGCTTTTTGGTGTTTATTGTAATACTGTAAATATATACAGTATGCTATTTATAAGAATGCCATGAAAATCTCTTTACTCCCGAAATCGCTCCTGGTTTCGGATTCTGTTTGTTCAAATAGTGACGTTAAACCCAGGCCTTTATTTGCTTCTCGTGTTTCTGCTGGTTTTCCGAGTCCTGCGGATGATTATGTTGAAAGCGGTATTGACTTGCATCAGCATCTGGTTAAAAACCCGGCCGCCACTTTTTTTGCCAAAGCTTCTGGTGATTCGATGCAACTTAAAGGGATTTATAACGGTGATTTATTGGTTGTTGATCGCTCTCTATCTGCAAAAACAGGGGATGTTGTGATTGCGGCTATCGATGGTGAATTGGTCTGTAAAATTCTTGATACGTCTAATCGGCAGCTATTGCCAGCTAACCCATCTTATTCGCCGATTAAATTAAGGGATGGAGGCGACTGTCTAATTGAAGGCGTTGTTACGCATGCCATCAGGTATTTATGAATGTATGCCTTGGTTGATTGCAATAGTTTTTTTGCCAGTTGCGAGCAAATTTTCCGACCAGAACTGCGTGATAAGCCAGTGGTTGTTTTAAGTAACAATGATGGTTGTGTTGTCGCTAGAAGCAAAGAAGCCAAAGCGTTGAATATCCCGGATTTACAGGCATATTTTAAAATTAAAGATCAACTGATCGCGGGAAATGTACAGGTTTTTAGCAGCAACTATGAGTTATATGCCGATATTTCTCAACGAGTGGTCAATGTTTTACGAGGATATACGGACGAGTTGGAAGTTTACTCGATCGATGAAAGTTTTTTGCAGTTGGATGGTTTGCAGGAAAATTTTTATTTGTATGGGCAGTCTATCAAAGAGCAAATCTGGCGAGATGTTCGCATGCCGGTCTGTGTCGGTATTGGACAAACAAAAACATTGTCAAAGCTGGCAAATCGCATTGCAAAAAAATCGAAAAAGCTAAATGGTGTTTGTGTGCTGGAAAGCTTATCCGATTGGTCAGCGGTATTTAAAAAAATACCGATAGGTGATATTTGGGGTATAGGTTCTCGTTTAACTAAACGCTTAAATTTGTTAGGGATATACAGTGTTTATGAGCTGAAGCAAGCGAACCCCAAACGGATTCGTAAACACTTTGGTGTTACGGTTGAGAGGGTGGTAGCAGAGCTCAATGGTGAACGCTGTTATCAGCTGGATAAGCAACCTGAAAATAAGCAGCAAATTTTCTCTACACGATCGTTTGGTGAAAAAGTGACGAATTTGCCAGCGCTACAGC
>CAKMZU010000412.1:1578-2897 GCA_929200485.1 uncultured Gammaproteobacteria bacterium
CGATTTGAACAAAAGCCCTTAAGTCGGCAGCAGGTGATTACGCTCGATTATCCAACCAATGATACACGGACGCTGATTAAAGCGGCAAAGCAAGGCGTGGCATCGGCTTTTGAGCCAAATTATCGTTATGCACGCGCTGGTGTTGGTCTGTTAGATATTCGAGATGAAAATCCAACGCAGATGAATTTTTTCGATCGCTATCAAGATGATCGCTCTAAAAAACTAATGCAAGTAGTCGATAAACTAAATAAAAAAGAGCCACAGGTGTTTTTTGCAAGCTCTGGTATTGATCCTTTCTGGTCTATGCAGCGTAAGCTAAAATCACCAGCCTATACAACACGGATATCGCAACTACCGATTGTTAAATGATTACGGTTTTTTCTTGTTTTATTAATCGTTAAAATTTTACCTCTTCGACAAAATATGTCGGCCTGTTTCAGATTAAGGACGCTGCTCCATTCTGTGAAGTGTGGTTATTTGAGGTGCTTCAAATTTTTTATAACCATAGATCTTTCTCGTAACCAATGTATCTTTGTCCCTTTTGCCCTGGGATTCGCCAAAGAAGCGTATTCGTTTAGATGGTGGAACAAACTCGGTTGTGATATGTCGAAGGTTTTTTGTATGAATTAAATATCTTCAAACGCATTATCTTTGGAATGAAAATGAAATTGATTATTGTGCTACTTTTGATCCTGTTTGTATTTAATGTGCATGCTAATAGGGAGCAAGGTTGTGCGTCGCCGAAAAACATTAGGCATAAAAATATGCGACAGCTTTGCTCAAAAGGAATTATAAAGCTCAGCAAGCGCGAAAAACATGACAAGTCTAAAGGGAGGGCACAGATCAGAACAGCGGGAGATGGGCGCATCAAATATAAAATGGGTAAACATTTTTCTTTGGAAACACAATGTGAGCATTATGATGCGAGGACAGGTAAAACCGAGGGTGCTACTACAACCCTATGCCCCTTTTATACGTTAACTGAAGGCGAATGTGAAAGCGGTAAGACATTAACACCAAAAGATGAATTAGCAACCTTTCTGAGAAGTTTAAAATGCGGATGTAAAAAACGGCACAATATCTGTAATGATGATGTCTATAAAGAGACATCATTTTCTGAAATAAATAAATTACTTAAGAATAATGGAACTTGCTACCCTAATACGTATGTGAAAATTAGCTTTATTGGGGAGAAAAAGATATTTACGCCAGAAGAAGTGAAAAAGTTGAATTGTACCACAACACTTCACGAGACTAACTTATGCCAAAGCCATCCGGCCTATGAGAAGTGCAGCGATAATGCATCTATTCCGGTAGCT
>CAKMZU010000413.1:0-432 GCA_929200485.1 uncultured Gammaproteobacteria bacterium
CTCATGAAGAGAAAAAACAAAAGCTTGCTCTAGCCCAGTCGCAAATTCATATCTTAAAAAAGCGAATTGCGCAACGTACCCCCGAGATTTCGAAAATAGAGGTAGACTTTTCAGCCTCGTTGCATGCTAAAGGCTTTGAGACAGAGCAGAACTTTTTGCAAGCTAGAATCAGTCAACAAGAACAGGAGCGTTTATCAGAAGAAATAAAAAGACTCGATGATGCGCAAACAAATCTCAAGCTAAAGTTAAACGATCGAGAGACCCGTTTAAAGGCAGAATCAGCGAAACACATCAGCGATAAATCACTCGAAGTGCTTCAAGTGGAATCTAAAGCCAATGAGCAGTCCTTGAAAGAGTTGCGAGATATTGTGGCAGAGTTAAAACATAAACTTAAGGAAAACACTGCAGCAAAAGAGCGAATAAAAACAAAGC
>CAKMZU010000413.1:442-2876 GCA_929200485.1 uncultured Gammaproteobacteria bacterium
GAATACCTGAGATGGGATAAACTTCATAACCTTATTGGTTCCTCTGATGGGAAAAAATACCGAAACTTTGCTCAGGGATTGACCTTTGAGCTTATGGTTTCTCATGCAAATAAACAGTTAGAGAAAATGACAGACCGCTATCTTCTCATTAGAGATAAGCAAGAGCCGCTCGCTTTAAATGTCATAGACGATTATCAGGCAGGAGAAATCAGGTCGGTAAAAAATTTATCAGGTGGGGAGTGCTTTATTATTAGCTTGTCTCTCGCTCTTGGGCTATCAAAAATGTCGAGCAAGAAAGTACGTATTGATTCGTTATTTTTAGATGAGGGTTTTGGAACGCTTGATGAAAATGCGTTAGATGTTGCACTTGATGCGCTATCGTCTTTGCATGAAGAAAATAAACTCATTGGCGTTATTTCTCATATTTCAGCACTTAAGAATAGGATCTCGACTCAAATTTCAGTAAGCCCTCAAAATAGTGGACGTAGTGGGATTGTTGGACCGGGATGTGCGAGTAGGCTAATAAACGCGTTGGATTAATTAATTTGTTACTTCTTCACTTAAGACGCTCTTCTATTATTTTATCCCCTGCGTCTTCCTTGGATTCTGTGATCTTTTCTTAGCCAAAGTTAGGCACTCCGCCAAGGCGTCCATTAACATAATGTGGTGAAATTGGCCTTCGGTTTCTCAGCAGGTCACTTGATACCTCATCAAGACGATACGTGTAGCTTTCATTTTGCTCTTTACTTACTAACGTTATTCTATACTTACCCATGTTGTTCATGAGATCATTACTTTGACATGTAAAAATTAGCTGTATGTTAGCATGCCGCTCAATTTGATCAATAATCCTTGGGGTAATCATTGAATGCAGGTGTAAATCCAATTCATCTGCAATCCAAACCCGGGAAAATAAATCAACCTCGTTGCCTGCTTTAATTAGCTTAAAAAGTTGGCCAAGTAAATGATAGAGCCTTCTAGTCCCACTGGACTGATGTTGAATGCGTAATTTCTTTATTCCCTTTTCAGTTTTATGATGAAAGATGGGGAAGTAAGTTAAAGTGTCATCCACCTTATTTCTATATCTAGCCACTTCAATCTTTTCAATACCCGTATCAAACTCTTTCATGATGCTACTGACGAATTCAAGTGCTTCTTTATTTTTATAATAGAAAATATGAATTTCATCGGCTGGTATTTCTAAAAAGTCATAGAGACCAACATTCGAAATGAAACCTGAAAAGAAAGCGTGAAAGATATTAAGACTGGCTATTTCAAACTGCATCCCAGTGCTGATGATCGAAGCATTCGACCTGATAGATGGTATTTTTTTAATATCATCATAAGACTTGTGGGTTTGGAGTATTTCATCCCCATCTCTTAAAAACAGCACTACTTCTTTTTCTGTGATGTCAGAAATTGACTCTTTAAGGACTTTTTCTTTTGTTAACGTAATTTCATAGAGGTATTCTCGATGATTAATTCTAAACTCACAGTAGAGATATACAGGCTCCTTGCTATCAAAAAATGGCTCAACTGGAATAGTGCCCTCGGGCTTTGAAGAAAAAGAATCAACAGCAAAATAGCTTATAAATGTCACAGGCTTTAACGCATTGGTTTTTCCTGCACCATTCGCCCCCTTAATACACATAACCTTCGCATGGTCGTTGCCGTGAGATATTTCCTCTGGGCAATTGTTATTAAGCCGTAGATTAATATCAAAACTATCCTTAAAGCAGTGATAATTTGTCCCGCCATATTCTAAAAGCATAGGAAGATCTCAATCAGTTGAATCGGTATATGTATAAGTGTATAAACACATCTAAACTTCCGCCAAATACGGCGGAAGTTTTCTGAAGGCGATATTAAGTTAGGTTAATAAGGGATTCAAGTAGATTTTTAGGAGGTGTGGGATTTTAACTCATCATAAATGCGCACTGTCCGTGACTTACAAGACTTTCTATCAATCCAGAAAATAAATCATGGGCAATCGTTGCCTCATTAACAAAATGCTTCACTGAGGGAGCCACTACCTGTGGCTGTTCCTTTTAGTGTAAAGTTTACTGCTCGTCCTTACCTGACAGTCGGTTAGAGGCACGACGCTCAAGGTCGTCGAATGCGGATTTCACAACAGGATTGTCGGTCATTTTTTTAGTTTTTCTTAAGGCTTTGTCATTGAGTTTGACGAGAAAATAACCCTGTATCTTTAATCTAACTGCCATAGCTTTAGTCCTATCATTAAAATAACCGTTCACTCGCCTTCATCAAGGAGCTTCGCTCAGTGCCTTCGCGACTCCTCTTTGACAAAGGGCTCGCTCACGGTAAAAAGGTTTGATAGGATGAATGGCAAATCAGGCAATTTGAACATTGCCTGAAAATCGAATTACACAGAATTATTTACAGTGTCTATTAGTTCAGCTATTGTTATTTAAAT
>CAKMZU010000414.1:0-1549 GCA_929200485.1 uncultured Gammaproteobacteria bacterium
CTAGATGACACAAAGAAGACTCTAAATGACACAAAGAGGTCTCTAGATGACACAAAGAAGACTCTAAATGACACAAATAAGAAAATCGATGAAATGGAAAAGGGAAATTCAGATAACTCAACAACTCCTCTGGGCTGCCTATGAAGCAAAGACTTTGGCAAATAGTAGTATTCACCCAAAGGGTGAGTGCTTCTATTCACTTGATTACCTTTAAACACAGCCACTATAGAGATTTTTTGAGTTTTAACTGCTGAATTTAGGCTTATAGTAACTATTTGTAATTGGTTAGGGCAGGAAGTACTTCGAGAAACCATGTAAAGTGATGCTTTGGATTAATGCCTGACCAAACCAGCACACTTAAGAATATCAATCCCCATAAGACTTTTACCTCAAAGAATCTCTCGACATGGAGCAACAAGTTTACAAGGTTTGATTAATGTCGTTAAGTCTCTCAAGGGGCTGGCTGTGTTGGGTAATTGGCCTACCGACCACCAAATAATCTGCACCTGCCCTGACTGCCGCCTCCGGAGTCATAACCCGTGTTTGATCATCCTGGTTCGCATCCAGTGGACGAATGCCAGGGGTAACCGTTAAAAAATCAGCACCATTGGCTTGTTTGATTGCTGCCGATTCCTGAGCAGAACAAACCACACCATCCAAACCTGCAAGCTTCGCCATTCCTGCAAGCTTCTGCGCCATTTCTTTACAGTTAGGCAAACCGAGTTGTTCAAGATCAGCATCGCTGTGACTGGTTAAAACTGTCACGCCAATCAATAAAGGCTTATGCGCTTTATCTTTTAACGCTTCTCTGGCCGCCTCCATCATACTTACGCCACCCAAAGTATGAACATTCACCATCCAAACCCCTAAATCTGCAGCAGCTGCTACGGCCTTGGCAACCGTATTGGGAATATCGTGGAATTTAAGATCCAGAAAGACATCAAAGCCTTTATCAACAAGTTTTTTAACAAGCTCAGGTCCAAATCGGGTAAACACTTCTTTGCCAACCTTTAAGCGGCAAGCCTCTGGACTTAGTTGATTTACCAATGATAAAAGCTTGTTATCATCATCAAAGTCTAACGCAACAATCAAAGGGCTATTCGTTTTATTCATTATTACTTCTGACATCTTAACCTCTACCGTTACCACTAATCGCCTTCACCACCACGAATCAGTCGAATACTATCCCAAGTATGACAACCAGGGCATTGCCAGTACATTTTCAATCCTGAAAAACCACAAGAATGGCATTGATAATTCGGCTTATTTTTTAATAATTCCGTGACTAACTCATGAAATAACCGAATTTTTAATTCAATATTCACATTAAAACCTTCTTGTTCGGTTAATAGAAGATCTAGTCCTTTAAGCGTGGGTCTTTTTCTTATTTGATCAGAAAGAAATTGCATCGCCTCAGGCTGGTTGTTTTTCTTCATTAGATAAAACACCTTGCCTTCGATACCACTTGATGGATAATTTTCAAGCACGCCTTTTAAAAAACTAATTTGATCAACATCATCAGAAAACGCTGTATCGACCAGATCCAGGC
>CAKMZU010000414.1:1559-2873 GCA_929200485.1 uncultured Gammaproteobacteria bacterium
GATCCAGACAGTCAACAATCAATCCAGGCTCAATCTCGGATAATTGCTTAAGAAAAGATTGCGCTTTCTCATACTCATGTTTTTTAAGCATCATTGATGCTTGTACACGAAGCACCCTAGGTGAATCATATTGATATACCAGTGCTTCTTTAAGGCACTTTTCACCTTGTTGAAAATTAGATTCTGCCAATGCAACTTCTGCCAGCTCACAATAATAATTGGCAATTTTGACTCGCTGCTGCCCTGAGGTCAGCACATCGCCATCAAAACTAACGCTCGAGAGCGGCACTAATTGCTCAGCAATAACAATGGCTTTTTGCCAATCACGCTCTAGTTCATAAACCTGCTGAAGCAGAATCAGCGCGCGCTCCTCCATCTCTTTTGACGAATTAACAACATTAATTAAAAGGCGCTCTGCTCTATCGAGCAAACCTGATCGAATATAGTCTGAAGCGAGTTCAATCGTTGCTGTTCGAAGTTGCTCTTTGTTGAGATTCTCTGACTCAACAATGTTGGCATGAATCCGAATAGCTCGATCTACCTCACCCTTTCTTCGAAGCATATTTGCCAACGCATTATGCAAATCGAAATTGTCGTTACTCACATCCCAAGTTTGAATGAGGTTTTCAATCACCCGGTCAGACTCTTCATTTAATAGAAGATGAATACCTTCCATATATGATTTGCGCCAAGCGCGCCGCCTAAATCGCCGATACGTTGATGAGTGGCGAATCCTTGCTAAAATCCAGCCTGTCGCCACAGCGATAAGAACAACAATAAAGAGTATATAATCAAAATTCATGATGAATGTTTAAATAACTTTTTCAACGCAAAAAACAATGCAATTAGCAAACCAAAGGCACAGCCTAAACCAAATGCACTGAGCAAGAGAATTTCAATCGGAACTTGTTGGAAGGTTGTAAAAAAGACGTCCAAATCCACTTTTAGATGATTTCTTAAACAGACAACCAATAAAAAAGCAGCAATGCCTAAGCTCACCAACAAACTTGCGGTTAGAAAAAGAAAAGAGAAAAAATTTTTAAGGGCCCGCATGATTCAGCCTTAACCTGAAAAATAGACTAAACATACACCACTGAAGGCATTCAATCAAACGATTGAGGAGACAGTTAATCGATAAAACCATCCACAGGCAAGACGCAAGATGCACCAGGCTAAAATCATGCTCTCCTTTACTGGATTTACTTGCAGATACTGGCAAAAGCTAATAAGAGATTAAAGGGCACCTCAAATTTTATTGAATGATAATGAAACTAGCCACACAAAATATCGTCCTAACAAAGGCTAGTGCAGCGA
>CAKMZU010000415.1:0-963 GCA_929200485.1 uncultured Gammaproteobacteria bacterium
AAAGAGCTGCAGTTTTGGCAGCTAATCGGGGTGAGCCACCAGCCAGTTGATCGAAAAGATTACTATTCGCCTGCGGGTAGTTTTTGGGACTTGGCAAAGACCGTTTTTGAGCAGAGAAAACTCCGAGAAGTTGATCCTACCATGTCGTTGCTTAGGGATTTTTTAATTGATGGAGATAATGAGGACAGTGATGAATTTGTTCAGCAACAGATAAGAGAGTTACACGACCTACTTGAGCTGTTGACGAGCTGGGGGGATCAGTTAAACGGTCTTTCAGCTGACCAGCTCAAGCGCTTAATGACGCTAGGTTCAGGGGTTGGCAAGATACTGGACTTGAAAGATAAACTCGTGAAAGTGGTGAGCTCAGATGAATGAGATTGCCCTTGATAGCTTTTTGCTCTCCCGTATTCAGTTTGCTTTAAATATTAGCTTCCACATTATTTTCCCGACTATCTCCATTGCGCTCGTTTGGTTCCTGGCTTTTTTTAAGATTCGTTTTGACTTTTCACAAAATCCTCTATGGATGCATTTATATCGATTTTGGGTCAAAGTGTTTGCGCTGACTTTTGCATTAGGAGTCGTTAGTGGTATTACCATGTCTTTCCAGTTTGGCACGAATTGGCCGGGTTTTATGGAGAAGGTGGGTAATATTGCTGGGCCGTTGTTAGGTTATGAGGTGCTTACCGCATTCTTTTTGGAGGCAACATTTTTAGGGGTGATGCTTTTTGGTAGTCAGCGTGTGCCGCCTTGGTTGCATACCGTGTCGACTATCCTCGTTGCTATTGGCACCACCTTTTCAGCTTTTTGGATTTTAGCGCTTAATTCCTGGATGCAAACACCCGCAGGGTTCGAAATGCGAGGTGGAGTGGCATACCCTGTGGATTGGATGCAGATAATCTTTAACCCTTCCTTTTTGTACCGTCTGGCGCATATGTTGTTGGCTTCTGGTTTGACGGCTTCTTT
>CAKMZU010000415.1:973-2838 GCA_929200485.1 uncultured Gammaproteobacteria bacterium
ACAGGCGCCTAAGCTTAGCTTGAAAGCAGCGATTATTCTTGCAGCCCTGCTTGCGCCATTGCAGATTTTTATGGGTGATTTGCATGGATTAAATACGCTAAAACATCAACCTCAAAAAATAGCGGCAATGGAAGGCTTGTGGCATACCGAAACAGGCGCACCTCTGGTGCTTTTTGCTTGGCCTAATGCTGAAACACAAAGCAATGATTTCGCTATTGAGATTCCTAAGTTGGCAAGTTTAATTCTAACGCATGATCTCAATGGTGAGGTGCAGGGGCTGTCTGCGTTTGAAAAAACACCCCCCGTTAAACCGGTATTTTTTGCTTTTCGTTTAATGGTCGGTCTTGGGTTTTTGATGTTGCTCGTGGCTTTTATTGGCGTGTCCTTTTTACTCCGAAGAAAGGCCTACCCCAAATGGCTGTTAATGACGTTGGTGGCGATGACGTTCGCAGGGACTATTGCCACGCTAGCTGGCTGGTATGTGACAGAGATTGGGCGGCAGCCTTGGCTGGTGACAGGGGTGTTAATGGTAAAAGACGCAGTGACAACGATTCCCCCTGCGCATATCGGTTTGTCATTAACCTTGTATGCATTGATCTATATTGCGCTATTGATCGCTTATGTTCATACACTGTTTCGCATGGCAAATAATGCGATTAATGATCAGTCTGTCGATGAAACAACCCCAATGGTTACAGGTTTACAGCCAATAGAGGAGATAAGTCATGTCTGAGTCATTGCTGGCAGAAATTTTTGTTGGGTTAATGGGGTTGGCGATCCTCGTGTATGCCATATTGGATGGCTATGATTTAGGTGTGGGAATTCTTTTACCGCTTGACGCTAACCGAGAAGTGGAACGTGATCAAATGATTGCCTCTATCGGCCCATTTTGGGATGCGAACGAAACCTGGTTGGTGTTGGCTGTCGGTTTGTTGCTGATAGCCTTTCCAAAGGCACATAGTCTGGTGCTTTACCATCTTTACTTGCCAACGGCGTTTATGTTGATTGGTTTGATATTGCGTGGTGTAGCGTTTGATTTTCGTGCAAAAGCGCATATCAATCATAAATTGGGCTGGGATCGTACCTTTAAAATAGGCTCACTCCTTACGGCGTTAACGCAAGGTTATATGTTGGGGTTGTTTGTGATGGGATTTGATCAGGGCCTGCCTTCTATCCTTTTTGCTCTGGTTTCAAGCTTTGGTGTGGCCTCAGCCTATGCCTATATTGGCTCAACCTGGTTGGTTTGGAAGGCGGACGGCTTACTGCAGAAAACTGCCGTTAAATGGGCAAGGCGCGCGGGTTGGTTGGCTTTTATTGGGGTGATCGCGGTTTGTGCGGTTAATCTGATTGTGAACCCTGATGTGTTTGCAAAATGGTTTGACTTCCCTTTGGTGATGTTTGTGTTGCTCATCCCTTTTGTCTGCTTTTGTGCTTTTGTCTTTAATGAGTTGCTGTTAAGGCGCATGCCTCGAAACGATGATGCCTTTGCATGGCTACCTTTCTGCTCGGTTGTCTCTATTTTTGTTTGTTGTTTTTTTGGAGTGGCGTTTAGTTTCTTTCCCGACATCGTCCCTAGGCAGATGACAATCTATGAATCCATGAGCGCGCCTGAATCCTTGTCTTTTCTGTTAGTTGGGGCTGTTGTTGTTGTGCCCGCCATTATTGGCTATACCGCATTGTCTTATTATATTTTTAGAGGGAAAGTGAACGATTTAACATACTAGCAATCCAGAAGAATATCGCTTTTTTAATTGCGCTTTTAACTGAGGGTTGAAGATGCTTATAAAGCTTATCGCTAGATTCTTAATTGTTATTTTTGTCATGATTTTTTCGATTTATGGTCTTTGCGTCGTAAATAAATCTAA
>CAKMZU010000416.1:0-725 GCA_929200485.1 uncultured Gammaproteobacteria bacterium
TAACCAATTTGAACTGTACTTATTCTGGCTAACTCAATACGCCTTCGCCACTCGCCCACTTGGAAAAGCCACATTTATAAAAAGCTCGTTTGATCTTAGATATCACAAAGACAAAAATTCGGATATTTACCGCGAATCAAAAATATTATTTGAGCCTGATTTAGTTAAAAAGCAATTATCAGAAATATTCAAATGCAGATCAGCACTCGTTTCGAAACTTAAACGTAGCGGCATGAACTGTTTAGAGTTTGATGTATATGATAGCTTCCCTTTAAATTTCAGCTTAAAAAATAAAAAATTATACGCAAAACACCTAAATGCAAACATGGCCTATAAGTTAACACAACAACACTGGGGAATTACGCAACCATTTGACAGGCTCAACGCACATCGGCACCAATGTGCCACATACATAACTACTGAATTATCTGAATGTCACGCAGATGTATGGTTAGGCCATCATATTGATGGTTGGGATTTTTCAGCTCCTGAATCTACTGCCACAATTTCAATGCTTAAAGAGGTAAAATCGGCTCAAGGCAAATGGCTAAAAAAATTAGGATTTAAACTTATAAAGAGCCCTCTCATATGAATGGACTTTTAAGCATTGATGAGATTGCTCCAAACCTATTATATCCTGGCTTTTGGACACAGAAACGGTTAATTTTTTTAAAATGTATTCTATCCACCTGCAAAGATAATATAATTCATCGAAATCAGCTCAG
>CAKMZU010000416.1:735-2099 GCA_929200485.1 uncultured Gammaproteobacteria bacterium
CATCAATTCACTCTATGAAAGACAAGATGATGACACTGCTAATTTTTATAAATTTACTCTAAGCGAGCAATTTGAATTCAATAAAGTCACATATTTCCTGGGAGAAAGTGGCTGGCGATGCGCTAGATTTACGGATAGAGAAAAACCCTATAGACCAAGTGTGCTTCCAGAAACAATCGAAAGGGCTGAATTAAGAGAATTTGGCAATGCTTTTAGAAATCAATTTTGGGAGGGGCACTTAAATATTCGCGAATTACTACCCGCTGCTTTTATGATTGAGTTTATCGCTTCAACCGGTATCACGCACCAACTATTAAAAAAGTTGCTGCTCAATTTCGCTAGCTTAACGATTAAAAACCGGTCGATCCAGATCCCCATCGCAGATAATCATGAAATCTTTTATTCACTACCCCTATCACCGAAATCTTATCTTACGATTTCTTGGCTCCAAAGAAACAATATTGAAGGCATAGAGTTGATTAATGTGCTTGAAAATGGGGCATTAAGCAAAACATTTGAATTTATTCCCAATGCTTCAGAACCCACTAATAAATCAGGGTTTTTATTAACAAATATCCTAGAATCCTTGGAAAACGAGCTTTTTTTTGATGGGGTTGAGCCTTGCATTCTTGCGCAATTAAAGCGCTATCCACTACCTGTTCCACTGCCTAAACTGAAAACAGGCCAACACGTTTTTAACTTAATAGAAGAACGATTTGAAGAAATGAATGGCATACCCTATGCCAATCAAAAAATTCACCGCACTATCAAAAATGACAATCCTTCTGATGACGTTTACGCTCAGGCAGAAGATTATGTGAATTTAGATGAGCCCAATATACCTCAAAACTTTCCTTGGAATACACAATGCATAAAAAAATTAAAAGAAATTTTATTTATACTTCGTAGATCACTTGTGCTTCCAGATGGCACGTATATTAATGGAAAAATCAGTGAAGATTTAGTAAATGAAGCGCTATCAGGAGCTGAAACGAAGCTCTTATGGAATCTAAGAAAACATTCAGAAAGCATTGCAGGATTTCATTATAAAGCAAAGGATGTAGAGGAATGCATAAAACAACTTGCTAACGGTTTCACTGCTTTTAATTTAGCCATTTCTCGAATAAAGGAGCATTTAATTGTACGCGGAAACAAATTTGATACCTGTAAAGCAGAACTCAACACAGTGTTTATTCACGGACTATTTCAGCTTGAAGGTGCCGAAGACTTAACTTGCTTCGATGAAGAAGATTTTGAACTGCTTTATTCCGAGGTGCTTTTCAACCGCAAAGATCACAAAATATTGAGCGAAAGTTATAAAACTAACATTCAGCAAAGCCTGCGCGCGGTCATTCGCTTTGGGC
>CAKMZU010000416.1:2109-2826 GCA_929200485.1 uncultured Gammaproteobacteria bacterium
AATTGCAAATTTAAGCCTAAGCGACATTGTGACAAGCAAAAATAATGAAGTAACAATCTATATTGAAAGAGGTAAAACACCTTCAGCGAGGCGCTCAATTCCTCTGCACAAGCTAGCCCCACTTAAGATCGTAAAATTTATTCGTGAATATGCTGAGACTCGTAAGATTCATTATCGCAAATACTGCGTTCAAGCTAAAAAATACAATAAAACACCTCTGAGAATGAATGAAATACGATTAATTTGTCTTGATGATAGATGCGATGTATCTACATCTCGAGAAGTCATTAAAGATGCTATCATTCAGTTACAAAACCAGCTTGGTAACGGAGTTGATCTTCATCTTCTCAGGCATAGCTTTGCATCTTATCTGTTTCTTAGGTGGTATTGCTGCCGATACCCTGATTTAGTTTCAAGCCTTGTTGACAAGAATCATTGGTTTTTTACATCTCAAGGAAAGGGAAGATTAAAAGAGTTTTTTGGATTGCCTACGAGTAAACCCATTAACGGCAGTCACATAACAGCATTGATTCATATGATTAAACTCATGGGGCATAAAAACACCAATACTATCTTCTCAGTTTATATTCACTCCTTCGATGTGGTGGTCCAACATGCATTAAGAAGAGCGCATCAGCAATATGATAATCACAAGCTCAGTGGTAAAATGATGGCCGAACTTATACCTAATATGCGCTCACGTAAATCGCAGGCAAA
>CAKMZU010000417.1 GCA_929200485.1 uncultured Gammaproteobacteria bacterium
GCCATGAAGAGTGAACTCACCTGTTAATGTACCCGTTTGCGCATCTTTAGCGGTGTATTTGGTACTGACAAATTTTGCGATCGGGTATTTGCCAACGTTTAAGAAGTCCTTTCCTTTAAGGTGTTTATCACGTTCTGCATGATTTGAATCAATGCTGTTGGTTTTAATAGTCACTTCAATTCTAGATTTCTCAGGTGCTTTAGCATCGTAGTCAAAGCTACCTTCAAAGGTATTGAAACGACCCGTTAGCCAGCTGTAGCCTAAATGTTGGATTTTAAAATTGATGAAGGCATGCGCGCCTTTCGTGTCGATAACGTAGTTAGCTGCTTGACTCAGTTGGGCGAGTAAAACAAGTGGCAAGGCGATTAGCCCCATTTTTAGAGGTGTCATAAGTTTCCCTTATTTATTTATTTATTTTGGTGGTTTGGTTAATGTTATCGTTATTGTTGAGAATTAATGATGAAATTTAATAGCTTATTTAGGTTTTATCATGCGCATCAGGCCGCTGTCTTTGTTGATAGGCTGATGCTTAAAGGCCGCGAGGCCATGCAGGCTGGTTAATGCAATCAATGTCCATGCAAGAACTTCGTGAATACTGCCTGCAATATCCTCTTGTTGATCAAGCTGAAATGGCAATGCCGATATTTAAAATAGGTTAAAAACAGCGACTCCACGCCCATCAGCCGTTGAAATTAAATAGCCTGAAAGCATCAGTAAAAATAACAGCAAATATAAACTATGGTGTTTTATACCTCAGGTATGCACGAAGAAATGGCAAAGCTTTGGAAGTGGCATATTGCTGAAGAGCTTGAACATTCCTTTGTAAAGCTTAAGGTGATTAATCATCTCAATAACAGTTATTGGCTGAAGTCACTGGGCATGCTCGAAGGCATTATTGTTGCGAATTTATATGTAACAACCTTGATACCGAGTGTTGTAAGACAAGATGCAAAAGCTCAGGGTAAAAAGTTCTGGCCACATTTATGGATGTTTTTAAAAGGGTTGGCGAAAACAGATTGGGGGGTGAATAAAGAATCACTTCGTCAGTATTTTAGTAAAGACTTTGATCCAGAGATTAAATCGCCCGAGGTGGCTGCACAAATTGATGTTTGGATTCTTGAAACGCAAGCAAGGCCAGTTAAATGAATGTTTGTTGATACGTTTCATCTTTTTGTCTATCAGTTTTGAGTGTAAAATCTGCTCATTATTATTCTGAAGGGCCAATCCCCGAATCATTTGTGGTATGCAGAGTGCTCCAATCATAGTAGTCTTGGCTCCATGATTGACTCATAAAGTTTAAGCTGTCTTCATTTGCTCCTCGAATGTCCTTGGTTATTTTTTCTTTAGGAATATGATGGGCGGAGAGTTGGTTGACAATTTCAGTCGCTTTAGCTTCGTCTTCAACTAAAACGGTAACCTGTAATTCAATATTTAATTCATTGGCTTTTTGCATGGTTACTTCCAGGAAGTCTTCTTTTATTTTTTTGTATCGAATATCTTCATCATCACCGTCAGTAAAACTATAAATTTTATGTGGTGTATTAGGTTTATTTTTTGAGATAGCTTCAATAACCTCTTTAAGGCTTTTGAGGAATTTGGTTCCTAATTCTATATCTGGGTAGGTGTCGTTAGTATATCGAGCTATTTTATCAACCGGTTGCCTGTTGATTTGAAGTTGTAATGTATCATTAAACGTATAAAGAGAAATCAATGTGTTTGGATTGGTTTTCTGAATATCATCAAACAGCTTGTTTACAGATTCGATCAAAGACTCCCTGTTGGCTAGCATTGAGCCAGAGTGATCCAGCAAGATAGATAGCTCTGTGCCAATTCCCATTGCTGATGATATAGATAAATATAAACAGATTAACGATGCATAACGAATCATGGGCTTTCAACATATTGTATAAAATGCCTCTTTATGACTTTTTTTTAGCTGATCCGTTCCAGATTTTATTTGTGAATTAGAGTTAGCAGGTTAGTTAAGAGGGGGTAATTTGAGCGCAAAATAATTTCACGCTCAAGGAGTGATGTTTACTTACGAATCCCTCCGATTAATAACTCAAGATCCACGTGGGTAGATTTAGGCCCTAGATTGTAAGTAATACCATAGTCAGCCAGCTTGATACGGGTTGTACCTTCAAAGCCTACACGGTAGCCACCCCAGGGGTCAGCGCCCTCACCAATTTTTTGAACATCAATATTGATGGTTTTGGTCACGCCATGAAGAGTGAACTCACCTGTTAATGTACCCGTTTGCGCATCTTTAGCGGTGTATTTGGTACTGACAAATTTTGCGATCGGGTATTTGCCAACGTTTAAGAAGTCCTTTCCTTTAAGGTGTTTATCACGTTCTGCATGATTTGAATCAATGCTGTTGGTTTTAATAGTCACTTCAATTCTAGATTTCTCAGGTGCTTTAGCATCGTAGTCAAAGCTACCTTCAAAGGTATTGAAACGACCCGTTAGCCAGCTGTAGCCTAAATGTTGGATTTTAAAATTGATGAAGGCATGCGCGCCTTTCGTGTCGATAACGTAGTTAGCTGCTTGACTCAGTTGGGCGAGTAAAACAAGTGGCAAGGCGATTAGCCCCATTTTTAGAGGTGTCATAAGTTTCCCTTATTTATTTATTTATTTTGGTGGTTTGGTTAATGTTATCGTTATTGTTGAGAATTAATGATGAAATTTAATAGCTTATTTAGGTTTTATTTAGGTTTTATCATGCGCATCAGGCCATTGTCTTTATTAATAAACTGATGCTTAAAGGCCGCGAGGCCATGCAGGCTGGTTAATGCAATCAATGTCCAT
>CAKMZU010000418.1:0-1762 GCA_929200485.1 uncultured Gammaproteobacteria bacterium
GTCTCCAGCAGCCTCAAAATCAGGGCGATACACGAGTTTGTCTTCAATAATCTCAATACCCTTGATTGACCCCTCATAAAGGAAAGTCAGCGCATCACCATCCACGTCGGATACTGGTAACGCGATGGAATAAAACTGCCCCTCTTTTGCCTTAGGCAAAGCAAACCCTTTTTTCCAAACCGGGGCCTGATTGACATCAACCACATTGATGATTAAGGGTTGATTAACTTCATCTTTACCATCGGATGCGACAATCTCTACTGAATGCTCACCTGAAGAGGTGACTGATGGTACCCAGACAATCTGCTCACCCTCAATGCGCATACCTTTTGGTGCATTTCTTAGTTTTAAACTTATCTGATCATTATCCAGATCGGAGGCTTTAGGTGTGAAGTTGAGTTTCTCACCTTCTTTAATCGATAACGGCGCTATTTTCTGCAAGACAGGAAGCTGATTGACATCTTTTACTAGTAAATCGAAAGTCTTAGTGACGTTTTCATTACCATCTGTGACACTAACATTGACCTGATAACGACCGGACTGAGTGTAATCAGGCTGGTACGTCATGATGCCCCGTTCAGTCATTTTCACCCAATCGGGTGCTTTTTCCAGATGGTAGGTCAGCCGTTTGGTTTCGGCCTTTGAACCCTTTATTGCAATAAGTCGGGCATTCATAAACCCGCCTTCATTGACATCCGGTAAGGTGCTGGTTTGCCATTCAATCCCCGAAACGATTTGTTCAGAAGAAACAAATCCAGAAGTACATCCAAGCAGCCCTAAACAAACATATTTATTCAGTTTTGCTAATTTTCTATTGGGTTTGAGAAACCTTAGATCAAAAAGGGTATCAAACATAATTGCGGTATCGCTTAATATTTTTATTGTGTCGTTTTTATCGTTATAACGCTTGGATCAACCAAACGTTAAGTATCGCTGTGATTAGCTCAAATTTTTCACCTTATCAACCCCACAGCCCTTTGTCTATGCAAAAACAAGACGACCCATTAACAAATAACGGCTTTTATCACTGAACTCATTCAGTATTGGCGTAAATTTATGTCCAGGCTTTTTACTCCGCAAAGACCCTCCGATAAAACGGTTTCACTTGTTCTGGGATCAGGTGGCGCAAGAGGGATTGCCCATATAGGCGTTATTCATTGCCTGGAAGAATTTGGCTATAAAATCAGCTCTGTATCAGGCTGCTCAATGGGCGCAGTTGTTGGCGGTATTTATGCCGCAGGTAAACTGAAAACCTACGAGCTATGGCTAAGAAAACTAACCCGCGGCCAAGTGATTTCGTTAATGGATTTTTCATTCAATCGAGGCGGCCTTGTCAAAGGCAACAAGATCATTAAAGCCATGATCGAATTAGTGGGCAATCATCCTATAGAAGAATTAGCGATTCCATACACTGCCGTTGCAACCGACATATTGCATCTTAAAGAAGTATGGATACAGAAAGGGCCTCTTTTTAAGGCAATTCGTGCATCTATGTCCCTTCCGCTACTCATGACCCCATATGCACATGATGATAGTCTGCTCGTTGATGGCGGAGTCCTGAATCCCGTTCCTATCGCCCCATCTTTCAGCGATAACTCTGATATGACCATCGCCGTTAACCTCTGCGGCCCCAATGACCCGTTTCTTGAGCAAGCACCCCCTCAAAAGATCCAAAAGTTCCAGCTATTCGATTTTTTTATTAAAAAGCCCGGAACATCCCATCCACTCGATGAACTGGGGTTTTATGACATCACTACCCGCT
>CAKMZU010000418.1:1772-2131 GCA_929200485.1 uncultured Gammaproteobacteria bacterium
CCCGCTCCTTTGAAGCCATGCAGACCAGCATTGCCAGACAAAAACTAGCTGCCTACCCACCTGATTTAGTTATAGAATTACCTAGAAACACCTGCAAAACACTGGAGTTTTATCGAGCCAATGAACTCATTGAAATTGGCTACCAAAAAACTTTCAAGCTTCTCAACAACTTAAAAAACTTTTATTAAAATTTTTTATTACAAACATAAAATTCTCTATAAAAATAATGAACTCATTTTTTGGATGCTACTCAAATTCCCCAACAGTTATTTTTTGCTTGCCAAAAATATTTGACTTTGCAAAGAATGGAAATGGGAGTGTTTGAATGCAAGAAACGTTGAGGACGTTTGGATCATAGC
>CAKMZU010000418.1:2141-2786 GCA_929200485.1 uncultured Gammaproteobacteria bacterium
GATCATAGCCAGGCAGAACTTTAATAAAACGATTTTCACTCGGCATTCAACCTGTTTGCCAAAGGAAAAGTCGTTACAATATTTTTCTTAACGGTGCCATTTATGGCCTGTTAAATAAAAAAATTACTTATTGATTCTGAGGCTGAATCCTGCGCATTCAAACCGATAAATCAATAGGAGTGGCTATTCGCCTTACATTCCATGAATAAGTTGACTGCTTACTGCCAAGGTCTCGGCTTAATTAAAGCAAACGGAAAAACGGAAGACAGCGTAGAGAACTATCCTTATTGGCGCTTTAGGATGTTTTACAGCATCTACGCCGGCTACCTGGTCTTTTACTTCACTAGAAAATCTCTAGCGATCGCAACACCGGATCTCATTGAAAAACTTCACTTTACCACTATTCAAATTGGTCTATTAATTACTTTATTTTCAGTCGCTTATGGAATCAGTAAATTCATCAGCGGTGTCATTTCAGATCGCAGCAATCCACGCTATTTTTTATCTATTGGCCTAATACTCACGGGTGTTATTAATATTCTTTTATCCTTTTCGTCTGAGTTTTATTTATTTGCCATTTTCTGGACATTAAACGCGTGGTTTCAAGGTTATGGCTGGCCACCTTGCGCAAAGATTCTCACTCAC
>CAKMZU010000419.1 GCA_929200485.1 uncultured Gammaproteobacteria bacterium
CAACAAACGCACCTAAGATATGGTCGCCTTTGACTTCTTTGCCTGCAAATGCCAATCGTCTTTGACCACTATCCTTTTCTATGTTGGGGAATTGTATATTGGGGAATCCATTTAGCCTGCCTTCAATTATCCGCTCTTCAAGTTGAGTGCCCTCTTCTGACAACAAAAACGTTTGCCACATAAACGGTGGTGAAATACCGAAACTGTCAACCTTATCTAACAGAAGTTCTTTTGTGCTTTGCATCTGAATCCAGTCTTTTTCTCCAAGTCGCCCTTGAGTGAGCAAACCTTGCTGTTTCAGCACGGATTTATCCGACGATTTTTCTGAAGAAACCTGCGTGAACAATGCATCTTCAAGTAATGTATCCAGTAACTGATAACGCGATAAGCCTGAACTTTCCATCATTTCTCTATCAGGGGATGCCTCATCAAGGTTACCCGGATAAATGCCTAAACAAGATAAATACCATTTTTGCGGTGACACTATGGCCTGCCGAAAAGTATCCACAGACCAATTCACCTGCCCCTGCACTTGAATCGGCTGCGCAAAAGGTTTTTTTTCTGCTTTATCCGTCAGCGAAAGACTCTGTGACATCATTTCCCTATCAAAACTCATAAGCGGTTCAAAATATTCACTGCCTGTAAAATAGAAAGGATCAAAAGGCTGCAATGGATGACGTATTTTAAGCCCTTGGGACGGTTTGCTGCCATCACTCATCACAAACCCTCGATCAAGATGATCTAACAATTCGGTTAACAACACCGAAGGAAAGGTTTCACTATTATCGAACGCATTAAACCCTTGATAGCAAACCATCCATTTTTTTCGGGCTGACAACAGGCTTTGCAAAAATAGATAACGTGCCTCAGTGGTTCTATTTCGATCGCCAAGCTTCGGCGACACTTTCATTTGATCTTGCGGATCAATCGTCTCTTGTGGTGGAAAAACCCCATCATTCATACCCAGCAGAGCAATCATATCAAATGGCAGGTTTCGCATGGGTAGTAGTGTGGCAATATTCACGCACCCTTTTCTAAAAAAATGCTGTGACGGCGGCGGCTCTAAAATGCCTTCCAGGCTGATTTGAAAGGTTGCCAAATCAATGGGCAAATCAAACTCGCTGATTGCAATCATCTCAAGCCATTTATCCAGCGCTTCAAAAATGATTCGTGTTTCTTCTTGAATTTCGCGCTCAGATTGATCAACAAATTGCAGCAAGCTTGTCTGAATGGTTGTCACCCAGGCTTTGGGTGATTTTTCATGCAAGGTTTTGTTAAAGGCAGCCAACTGATCAATAAAGGCGATAAAACGCCCCCATTGCATGGCCTGCTCAGCAGTTGGCGCAGATAATATCGGATCCGCATCTGCAGCAAAGGCCAGCATCAGTCGATCCATTGCCTGCTCAAACGCCATGCTAACAACCCCCTCACCTAAGGCTTCCCACTCGGCATCTTCAAGTCCAAAATGCACACAAAGCGTATCAAGCAATTGCTCAAGGGCACCAATATCAAACAGCTCAAAACGTTGCTGAATCACTGGGTTTCGTAGGCAATCTAAAACGCTGGACCGAGTGACACCTTGAATACACGCCTGAATCAAAGAAAGTATGGCTTCACTTGCCAAATGTTCCTTTGAGTGACGCTCAGCAAGATGAAAAGGTAAATGTTCCCCTTGATGTAAAAATACAGAGTCAAAATACGGCGCGTAGCGATCCAAATCTGCCACCATCACAGCAATATTTTCTAGATCTGAATCTGGATGTTGAGATAAAAAGTGGAGAATCTGATTTTTTAGAATTTCAACTTCTCGAAGTGGATGATGGCACTGATGAATAACGACACTATTATCATTGGGTTCTATCGTGCGAAGTTCGCATTCAGGTGGGTGCATTCTCAAATGCAAGATATCGGATTGCAGATGGCTTAATAAGATCTCAGCGTCTTGATCAATAAAAGACTCAACCGGCGTATTTTGATTTTGTTCACCGAGTAACTGAATAAATTCCTGTCCTTGTCTGGCCATTAAGGCCAATAATGGATTGGATTCTACCTGCACTGCATCAGGCATCTCGGAGCTGGCTAATTTTCCTTTCTCTGATTGAATATCTCCCCAAAAATGCACGCAAGGGTTCAACACATAAATAAAGACATCCATCGTTTGAGCTATTTTTTCAAATAAAGAAAAATAAGCAGCGGGTAAATTATTTAACGCAAACAAATGTAATCGTTTACAATTTAATGAATTAAGTGATAATTGTTTTTTTTCATACACATCAAAAAAAATCTCCGCACGATCCTTCATTGATGACATTTGATGCAGGTCATACCAGATCATCGCCTGAAAATCACTATCACTGCGAGACTCCTGCCAAGCCTTCAGAAGCTCCGGACGATAGATCTGATACTGATCATACAAACCCGACAAATATTCGCAATATTCAAAAAGCTGGCGTTTATCTGATAATTGTTCTATAAATAAAGCTACCTCTTTTGAAAGAGGTATGCGACTATTACTTTCTAAAGTTTTTTTTTCAAACGACTGTTTTTCTGTATCCTGAATGGAATCTACCAAGTTTTTATTTAGCAACGGATAAAAATATTGATAAAGCCTAAAAGCTAAAGGCTGTCGGTCGAACTGACTTATCTGTGGCAAATCCAGACATTGCGCTCGATATATTTGCCAAATAAAAGACGCGGGGAAAGGAAACTCAATATCGGCTGCAATGCCGTTATTCAAAGCAATTTGCTGCGTCAACCAGGATGACATAGCGGAAGAC
>CAKMZU010000420.1 GCA_929200485.1 uncultured Gammaproteobacteria bacterium
TTCGAAGGCTGCGCTGAAAGTTTTTCTTTACCAGTAAGCAAATAAAAAAAACTGAACTCACATGATCATTTTTTATCTTAAAATACATGGTTCATATAAAATTTGTTCTTTTTTATTATATGATACTTTTGTCTGCTACCTCTATAGCAGGCAATTCTATCAAAATAAGCCCTCAAGCAATAAAGACTATCTCAGAGGATATTACGAACGGGAGATATGATGCTGAACTGACACAAAACAAATACCACCCTTTACTCATTGAAATAAAAGAAGGTTCAGCGAACCCACCAAAATTTGAATCTTACAATGCTATTTTATGGTTAAAAAAAAGCAGTGTAGATGGCAACATGCCAGAATTAATATACACAAAAGTAAATAAAACCTCAGCTTTACCCTTGTGTGAATGTTGTAATGAATCATTTATTATCGAAGAAATGTCAATGGAAGGCGATGGGACATATTTTACCACCGACCCCAAAGAGATATTAAATGAATTTCTCTGCCATGAAGTTAATGCAACGCCTGCCATTAAAAATTTTGTTATGGACTCTGGTAAAGTTCCGCCCCTCTGTCATCACTTCTTGAGCACTATCAAAACAGCAGTACCCAATCAGGTCAAGGTCACAAAGAAAAGTATTAAGGAATCGATGCCAGCGTTTATTAGCATTTTATTGGAATACTACAAGGCTACCAAAGGGAAATAATCAAATCTTTTCTATGACTGGAGATACGACAATCTGACCTTCGTTTTTCAAAAGAACAAACATTTTAATGCTATCAGCAAAAAATAGTCACTCTACTGAGTGCCAATTAATGTCAGGCTAATATTAGACACTAAACCAGTTAATTTAGGGTCTGTTGAAATAGGCAAGAAAACATCCTGCTAACCCGACATCCCTGCAAAATGGCGACTTAAATCCATAGCATAGTTGTCAGTCATGCCACCAATATAATCCAATGTGACTCTTAGCGCATGATAATACGAAGGCTGTGCTGAAAGTTTTTCCTTTCCGATTAGCCTAAGCACCATATCCTGTTCTTTATCACAACACCTATGTCCGTTAAAGAGCGCCTGTACTGACGGAACCATCTTATCTAACAGGCGGTAAATAATTTCATATGCACCGATTTCAAGCTCAACTTTTCTGGGGTGAGTAAAAATTTTATCGACCGCCAACTGCTTGGCTGCCATCACTGATTGATATATTGCGCCTCCGGTGAGGCTAATCAAATCCTCATTTGCCTCCCCTGACATTATCTCATCTAAATGTTCAAGATAGGCCTTTGCACAACGACTAATGTAAATGCCCATAATGTAACCACGTAACACACTGGGTACCTGTCCGGATTTCACTGCCATCAGCTTGTCATTTAATTGGCCATTTTGATCCTCAGACAATAAGGGAGAAAACACCCGATAAATATCATCAAAGGTTGTCAGCCGCATCTCTATACCGTCTTCAAGATCCAGCAAGGCATAACAAATATCATCAGCCGCCTCCATCAAATAGACTAATGGGTGCCTTGCAAAGCCTTGATCTGTCTTAACCATGCCTGTGCCTTCAGCCACTTCTTCTAACAATTGAACTTCTGAATCATACACACCGTATTTCTTCTGATGACCTGAATCGGAATGCCAGGGGTATTTAATAAATGCACCTAGCGTGGCATAGGTCATGCTTAGCATCGATGATGAATAAGAAGATTCTGATGCTGTTAATAGTCGAAAACCCTGAGCATTGCCTTCAAAATGCATTAAATCCATTTGCTGGCGACTCGTTAGACCACCCATAACCGCTTGCTGATTCAAAACAAACCACTTACTAATGGCATCTTCACCGGTATGGCCAAACGGAGGATTACCTAAATCATGTGCAAGGCAAGTGGTTTGCACAATATCACCTAAAGCTGACGGTGATAGACAACTCGGCAGATGGCCTGTTTCTTTTAATTGATGACCAACTTGCATCGCAAGCGATCGCCCTATGCAGGCAACCTCTAACGAATGAATTAAGCGATTATGAATATGGTCATTACTTGCAAGCGGATGCACTTGCGTTTTTCGAGCGAGTCGCCTAAAAGGCTCGGAGAAAATAATCTTATCGTGATCTGATAAAAAAGGGGATCGTCCATCAAAGAGTTTTTTCGGTTTACCGCCTAAACGCCTTGCTGAAAGTAAATCTTCCCACCGCATAGTTTATTCCTGAAGGATATATTGATCTGGCTAAGATTCAGACACCCAATAATGAATTATTATCAATGATTAAATTAATTTAATGAGAAAAAAGCAGGCATTAAAACCTGCTTTATATAAGGGCAGCTCGAATAATGACTGCCGTCTTCTGGGCTGTATTTTAAAATCAATTAATAGATGCGCCCATAAATAGAAAATAGATTATTTAACTTTATTCACTTTCTCGATGATTTTTTTGGCCTTTGCAGTTGAAACCAATGCACGAGAAACAGGACGACCAACACCTTGGGATTTATCCGATTTCTTTACTTTCACCACACGAACGAGGCTTGACTCACGCTCAATCATTCGCTCAATACCACGAATAGTGATATTCACGTCTTTTGAAATGCTTTGGAAAGATTTAGGCTCATCACTGCAATATTTGATGATGGCAAGTTGAGATAGCGTACTTACACCATTTTTCTTTAATTCAAGGATTTGATTTAGGGATAACATATATGCCTCATATATTTTATTATGTATAAATAAATATAGTAAAAAAAAAATTTTTAT
>CAKMZU010000421.1:0-1724 GCA_929200485.1 uncultured Gammaproteobacteria bacterium
GTGGTCTGGCTGCTGGTGGCGCGATTGCTGCACTTTTAGCGCATGTCATTGATCGCGTTGTCAGCTTTAACAAAACAAAATTGATGGTTGTTCGTTTAATGGATGTTTTAGATTTCGTGGGCCATCTTGTATATATTGATGTTGATGGTATTCGTAAAAGGGTAATTGTTTTGCCAACAGCGCAAGATGTAACCGTTGAGAAATATTTTATAAATGACGATGGTTCAGTCTCTGCAACCTTTGAAAAAGGTGGTGAACCAAGCACTATTGATGGCGTTAAGGTGCAATCTGATAAAAATCAGCCGATCAAAATTATAAACTTTGACGGTAAGCCTGATAGTTCTTTAAGCAATAAATTTAGCATAAGTGTATTTGGTCTTAATTCAGAAGTCGGCTTTCCGCCAGCTTTTATAAGTGAAGGCAAGGAACAAAGTTTCTATGTCGCAGATGAGAATGGTCAGAATATCAAAAAGGTGGATTTTAGCTCATGGGCATCGGCAAAGGTACCAGGTCCACTGGATACTAGCTCTCTACCTGATGCACAGAAAGAGGAAGTTACTCTTTGGTCTAATGGTAACGATCGTATATTGATAGATGATAAAGATCGAATACAAATATATGAGGTTGATGATAAAAATCAGAAAGTAGATGCTGATGTTATGAAAAATAAATACTTCTATGCTGATGCAAATGCCAGTTCACAGGAGCAACATGCAGCATACACAAAATTGGAGAGATCAGACGCAACGGCTAAAACAATAAACGATGCCACATATAATTTTTTAGAATTCAAGGATCCACGCGGCGCTCAAAGGTTAGCTGACGCATTTATCGCTCGAGTAGCTGATGGTGATGCGAATTATCAGAAGCTTATCGCCCATACGCATGCGTCTGAATTTGTTGTGCACCATGCCGATACTACAAAAAATCGTGTTAAATTAACACTTGGTTACGATAAGAAGACTAAAGTTTTATTATCTAAGATTACCTATAAAGATGCTTCTAATGCAGACGTTACTTTAGACTTAACCGATTCTTCAAAAGCTAAAATCGAGGTTAGGGGTAATGATATATTTGCTGCCAATCTTGAGGCTGATGATAAAGAATCATTTAAACTTGCTACTTTAGATGATACTGGTGAGTTAGTTTCCGTTGATAAAGAAAAATATAAAAATCTCAAGTTTTTTAATGGGAATAATGAGGTAGGAATGGATATTGAAAACAGTATGAAAAAGGAAGATATTCGAGTACAAAAAAACAAAACACGATTAGATGATATGCGTAAAAAACAGGCTACACCCCAAAAAATCAGTCTTAGTGACGTGATTGATAAAGTGCCAAATAACAAATATCTTGCTGCTCTTACTAGCTGGGAAGGTCGTGTTCAACGGCTGAAAAACTTTGCATCTAGTATCTCCAGTTCAATCTCATCAGCCTGGGAGCGGGTAAAGAGCAAAGTTAAGCGCAAATAATCGTATTGTTGCCAGTTAAGAACCACCTTCGGGTGGTTTTTTGGTTTTTGGCTTATCGATTTTTTAATTCCTCTTTTAGTACTTCGCAGTATTTTTGAATCGTTATTTGATTTTCTTTTCCTAGTCGCCAGAGTGATTTGATAATGGGCTTGGTATTTTCATATCTAGGATTCTGGTATTGGTAAGCGACAGTTTGCCGGATCAAGTTTGGCTTTTCGGGAGGTAGAGGCGCGTTAATGATGAGATCTAACG
>CAKMZU010000421.1:1734-2729 GCA_929200485.1 uncultured Gammaproteobacteria bacterium
ATCTAACGCATTGTTTAATTTTTTATCAAATAATTTATCTGTTCCGAGTTCATCAAATGCCTGCTGAAATAATGTTTGGTTATCAAGATAGATCTTGGCAAATTTCTCTGGAGGTATTTGAGTAATTTGCTGTATAAGCGGTTTCAAACGATTGGCATTCGATTTGCTTGGCTTGTATGTGTTTTTATCTTGTGAAAGTGGGTCGGCCTTATAAGGTGGAATTTTTGTTGAGACAAACGGCGTTTGCTTGGGGATGTTACCTTGCGAAACGACATAGGTTGCCAAGACAAATCGTCGAATGATTTCATCACGAATGTTTTGAATTAGATTACCTGAGCCAACTTTTTCAAGGAAGCTTTTAATCAATGCGTCACTGTCGTTTAATGAAATAGTGGAGGGTTTGCTGCTTTCTGTTTCTGTGAGAAGTGTTTCATCGATTTCAATCTCATCTATTTCTGGTTCACTTGGCTCTAAGCGCTCAATTTGGGCGGGCTTAACAGGGCGGGATGACTCTGGGTCCTCGGTTTTTTGAGGGAAGAGAAACCACAGCGCTAATAGAATCGCTAGAACGACAATAATAAAGAATATTTTATTCATAAAATGTGTCTTTTTGGGAAACTAGTATTTTGACCACGGCGATTGTTATGGGTTCTATTTCAACGAATAGGGGGTTAATAAACAGACAGGTGCTAATATAGCCAATTTTTATTAAAGTTTCATTCAAAAGGGTGCAGAATTGGGCATACTTAAGGCATCTTTCTATAGGCTCGGGATGAATAGTTGGAGGATATGCTGTTTTTGGTTGGCGATATGGATCAGCTACTATTAAACGCACTCAACCTGAATGCGTCGAAGGATGGTGAACAGACATCAACTTATTATGAGACGCGCTTCGTAAAATCATCACGCTATTGTACGCTCTGAGTGTTGATGTCCTGGTTTAGTTTCTGCAAGTTTCGATAAGGGTTTCCACTCACCTGAAAATCAAACAGAAT
>CAKMZU010000422.1:0-1078 GCA_929200485.1 uncultured Gammaproteobacteria bacterium
CTATTAAATCGCAAAAAAGTCCTTGATACCCGTTAGAACAGAAGTGACCGCAACGGATGCTAAAATAATCCCCATCACGCGGCTAATAATACTCGCGCCATTTTGACCAATGATGCGATAAATGAAGCCAGCAATTAACATAAAAATAAACACGATCAATAACACAGAAAGAATGATTAACGTGGTTTGAACCTGCTCAATAATATTAAATTTGCTATTGTTGGTCATAAGCACCGCCGCAAGCATAGCCCCCGGGCTTGCAATTGATGGCACCGCCAGTGGAAAAATAGCCGTGGCACTGCCGTCACAAGCCATTTTCATTTCTTCTTCAGGTTTTGGCTCACCAAAAATCATGGACATAGCAAACAAAAACAGGACGATACCCCCTGCTACCTGAAACGCTTCTATTGGAACGTTAACGGAGGTCAAGACCAATTCACCCGCAATAACGAAAAACAATAAAACAACCATTGCCATAAAGGTTGCTTTTAAAGCAATACGGCGTTTTGTCCTTTCGCCATAATGACTAGTGACTGCAATAAATACAGGCACTGTACCAATAGGATCAATGACCGCAAAAAAGAATACGAAGGTTGCTAATAAATCATTCACAAAAACGCCCTACCACTTATAATAAAGGCCTACCAACGAAACATGAAGATGTCTGCTGATCGTTTAAAAATTAGAAGCACGTTTTTGTTATTTTAATGCTCATCACCCTTATGATTATCTCAAGCGGCTTAACGCAATGATAACGGCAAGTGATTGTTTGGGTTTTGAATAAAGATATTTTATACATCACTATAGAAATAGCTTTATCAAGATTGATTAAAAAATCCCATCGAAATATCAAGATATCAATTAACTGAAAATATGATCAAACAATATTCTAAATTTTCAAAAGGGGTTAATTTAACGACTTTAATCAGTTTATTTATCAAGACAATAATAAAGTTTTTTAGTTAATTTTCAATAGCTTTAATAAAAATTATGCCGTTTTAAGATATCATCATTTAGTAACCTGAAGAACGCATTACTTCTTAGACTGACAAGCTGCGCATACACCACGGATTTCCAG
>CAKMZU010000422.1:1088-2692 GCA_929200485.1 uncultured Gammaproteobacteria bacterium
TTACATTATCTACAGAGACTAAATTATCCACGGTCAAAAGATTACATCACCTGTTTTGTTATAAATAAAAGGGAGGAAACCCTCTTTGTATTGGCTGCAGCCATATTAAGTGCTGCCTTGGATTAGTTCAATAGCATTAATAATGGCCTACTGACTTCCCCATCTCATATTTATGATATATCATATCATTTTTATCACAATCAAAACGATGAGCAATGAAAACGAAACAACTTATCTACTGCACGATTGCTGCAAGTTTTGCAATGCAAACAAACGCCTACGAGAACATAGCCTCAACAACAGACGCGTCTTCAACAAAAAATGGCGATATCGAAGAGGTACTTATTCATTCCAGTCCGGTGTCAAATGAAACGGTATTTGAACATCTGCAGGAATCAATTGATGGAGAAAAACTCAGAGAACTCTCTGGTAATAGCATTGGCGAATTATTAAAACAAACACCAGGCATGGCCAATGCCAGCTTTGGGCAAGGGGTTGGTCAATTAGTTTTCAGGGGGCTAACAGCCCAGCACCTGGCTTTATATCAAAACACACTCAGTCTTGAGGATATTTCTCAATCATCTCCTGATCATGCCAGTATGATAGAGCCCTCTGAAATTAAAAGCATCAACATCATTAAAGGCCCACAAACCCTACTCTACGGGGGTGGTAATACCCAAGGTATCGTCAATATTGATACGAAAGGAATCTACCAGTCTGCTTTAGAACACAACCATGGTGAGCTGAATACCGGCTTCTCCACCAATAATGAAGGTCAATGGGTAAATGGTGAAATCGCCATCGGACAAGAAAACTGGGCAATGCACCTAGATGGCTTTACTCGAGATACCAAAGATTATGAAAGTGCCAAGGGCAAAGTCCAAAATTCTGACAGCAAAGCCTCGGGCGGCCGAATAGGCTTAAGCCTGTTTGATGAAGACACAGGCTTTATAGGGCTCGCCCTTCAACAATTGGATTATGATTATGGCATTCCAAACACTGAAGGTCATGATGCGCGAGTTAAACCGAAGCAAACCCTGGTTGAAGTCGCAAGCCTCATTCACATTGACAATGTTCAGATTAGCGAATGGCACAACCGACTTAATTATGTTGACTATAAACACACTGAAACAGAAGACGAAAAAACTGAAGGACTTTTCGAGAAAACTGCAATGCAGTGGAAATCCTGGGTTGATCAGGAATTTTTCAGTTTGAATGGTCAACTGGGATTGGACATTAAATATGACGATCTCGCTCTTTGTCACTCTCATGAGGGGTGCAACCGCATCGCTTCATATAAAGAGCCCTGGAATGGTGAAAAAGGGGATCACTTTGAAACCATTGATGGCTATGACCTAACTCATGGTACACCCATGCCGTTAAGCAAAGTGTGGAACTATGGCGTGTTTGTTATTGAATCGGTTGATTGGGGAGCAGGCCATACCGAGGTTGGCGCGCGGTTTGATAGCACGCAGATTGAACTGGACCCAGAAAACATTGAACCGGATGAGCGTCAGTCAAAAAACTATTATAGAGATAAGTCTTTCAACACGGTTAACCTTAGCCTCAGTCATTTATTTGAAATAACTGCACATCAGGGCATT
>CAKMZU010000423.1 GCA_929200485.1 uncultured Gammaproteobacteria bacterium
TCGAGAAGCTTTTGTGTGGTGACCTGTGGTGGAGCATCGCTTGAAGTGGTCAAAAGCTATATACAGAATCAAAAAGGAGTCTGACTCCCACCAATCTACGATTGGAAGGAGAATGCGACACTCGTTTATTTGTCGCTACGCTCTATGTTCAATTGACCACAACCAAGCATTATTCGAGGACGCCTGCTGATAGGCCCAATCTGATATTGCAAGACTTCTATCAGGTTCACAGGTGAAATATTTACCAAGTTCATCATTGATTGTTCTACTGAAGTTATGAAGATTCTGCTGCTTCCAACTATCCAGAAAGCGTATCTCAGCCAGATGATCGCTCTTGCTGTTATTGCATTTCGCATGCGCCAGTACAAAGTTATGCCCTAGATCATTGGGGTATCTAGCCCATGGAATGAAATGATCAACAGCAGCTTTATCTTTTTGAACAGGCTTTTTACAGTAAAAGCAATTCCCATCTTGAATGTGAAATAAAACTGGCTTAGCTTGTGCAAGGGAACCACGTTGAGTACCAAACAAAAAATTACTCAAATCTCCCTGACCACCAATAATCGGGTGATTACTGGAAATAGACCGAATCTTTTCAATCCAATGAGTTCTGGCAAGTGAGACCACCAAATCATAGAAGCGCCTGAAGCAATAGCTTATTCCACTGTTTAGGACAATGTAGGGTAAAGACTTATCATGTGGATACAAGAGGCATTCATCTTTCTTTGAAATCGTTTGCAGGCGCCACAAAGGGCCATCCTTAATAGTCCTTTTTGTGGATGCTAATAATTTCTTCCAAACTTTTTGATCACATTTTAACTCAGTGATGCTACGTACACCGTTTGCCCTATACCAACCTAGATCAGAGATTAGCTTTGCTTGAGAACCAGTACTTTGCTTAAGTAAAAAGGGAATTTGATCAGTAGCAGAGAAGGGCAAGCTATGCTGCCAATAGAGTTCAATGAATTTTTCAGTTAGTAAATCAATCTGTACTTTATCATCACTAACATCCTTACCCTCAATACAAATATCAGCCAAAGCATGCAGTAATGCAAATTTATATGTCGCAACGAAATCACCTTCAAGCAATAATCTTTGAATAAAGTTTATAAATGCTAGTTGCTCCGCTACAGAGGCTTCTTGTTGCATAGCTAGCCTCTGATTATCGCACAATGCCAGTGAACTTCTTTTCTTTGCCCAGCATCATCAGATGAAAGAATCTCAGCCTCATTAAAAATAGAGGTGTCCACAGGATAAAATTGCCTCTCTACCTCACATGCTTGATTCCTCCAGGTGATAACTAGCAGACCTTCGTTATCCAAAAACCCTTTGAGGCGCGCCAAAGCAGAGATTTGTTCTTGATGGTTCAGGTGCATCCAAACTGCTGAGACTAGAATTAAATCATAACGTTGATAACTAGCTTGGTTGATCTTATCCAGACTAGGTAGCCTATCATTAAACCAAGTGACATGATTGGAAGGGGGGCATTGTTGACTTAAAACTTCGCAAGGCTCGACAGCGACAACTGTCCAACCTTCAGAAGCAAGCCATAAAGCGTCTCTACCACTTCCAGCACCGACATCTAAGGCTCTGCCTGGTTTGGACGGTAAGAAAGGCAGCCATTGTGAATGAACTACTTCAAAAGCAAGCGACTGGTATTGTTTATAAAGGGCTTTTGAGTTTTTCTCATAAAAACTTAACATACACTCACTACATTTAAAGATCTTCAATTAAACGAAAATTATACAAAATGAAATATTAGTTGACCCTCTCCCGTGACTGCTCACCGTCCGCATTGAGAGATAGTTTCGGAAAATCTCGCTAAATTTTGGAAATTTCACTCAATGACCCGATTAAAAAGAGTACCAACTAACAGAACAATTCGTTAGTAAAACTTTTTGTTAACAACCATGAAAAGATCCAAGAAAAATATTTTCGGTTATTTTTACATTGGTACATGCTACCCCAAAACTCGAGATACAAAAAAGAAGAAAGCCCAATATCACAGCTATAGCTTTGATTTATCAGTTTCTTTTCGTAAAGCCAAGAAGTTTACTCGGCTTAAGATCAGTATTAGTGAAATAATATTTATCCCAATCCATACATGCCTAGGAAGATAGATTGGAATAAATGGATTATACAAGACAGCGACAGCTCCAAATACCCAAGGAAGATAAAGATTACCGCGCTTAAATGAGACTATGGCGGAAAGAGAACAAAACAGCGTTGTTAGAATTCTAAGCAGCGTGTAATACCCGTAAGGCAAAGGAAAAATCGCAAGGACTAACATCGCTGATAAGGCGTATGATACAGGCTTTGGAATGCTATTCATGGATCATTCCTCAGAGATAATAGGTTACAACTTTAATATTTGAACATCAAATATTAAGGAAGTTTCTTTGCCAGTACTCTATTCTCAGCAGATGGAGTGAACATGAATGGAACTAGTTAAGGGAATAAGCAGATCAGATTCATACATTATTTCAGCCGAATATTTGTATCAGTAAAAGATTAAGCAGTAGCGGTGAAGCTAAGTATTATCATAGTTAACTCATAGGTACTTTTTAATTGCTGCCTGAAGATTATATTGAAGGTGATTAAGAGCACCATGAACTACCCCCACTAAGCTACGCTTAGAAGGGGTTTCACGGGTTTCCCCGTA
>CAKMZU010000424.1:0-1096 GCA_929200485.1 uncultured Gammaproteobacteria bacterium
GACTTATATGATCTTGATGACCTGCAAAAAGTATTAGACAACGCCTTTATTATTAACAGCAACGACGGTAACAACAGCTTTGACCAAGGTGACTTTACCTCATTACGACTTAGCGTATTAAGTGAAGCCGATATTAATTTTGGTGATTGGGGTATTTTTGTCCGTGGTAAGCTCTGGCAGGATTATGCCTACACCCAAGGCACAGGTATCGAGTACGGCACTGACGCTTGGCACTCCTATAACGCTAACCCAGCGTTAGACCCAAAATCGCCTGCAGCTCCCGGTCAATTTAACCCTCAGGGTGCCAACTACGCCAAACAAGGTTACAATTTATTAGACACTTTTGTTTATGGTTCAATGGAATTACCTTACGAAAAAGAACTAACTTTCCGTATAGGGCGGCAAGTTATCAGCTGGGGTGAAGCACTCTTATCCGGTGGTGGTATCTCACAAGGCATTAACCCTGTTGACTCAGATATTATCAGCAAACCTGGCTTTGACTTGAAAGAACTCTTCATACCCACCGGCGCAATCTTTGGTCAAATGGCTCTGAATGACTACGTGAACGTTGAGGTCTATTATCAGTATAAATGGGCTCCCGTAAGGATTGCTCCTTCCGGTACTTTTAATAGTGAGTTCGATTCCATCGGCACAGGTGGCAACACCTTTATGTTTTTGACAGGCCAAGAGAAGCGAATACTTGGCCATGATATTACTGAGACTGGAACAGAAGAAGCGCAAGCTCTTAAGCAGTTTTTGCAGGTTGGATGTAAGCCTGGCGACGATAGAGACAGCCGCTGCATGGGCTTGGTTCCCTACCATCTTCGAAACATTGAACCTGGTAATAATGGCCAATACGGTATTGCCTTTAACTTCTTTTTGGATAATGGTGATGAAGCAGGACTTTACTACCTGAATTATCACGAAAAAATCCCAAGCTTTATCCTACCTATTGACGCCATTGAAGTTATGGCGCCGATTATCGATGTCTTAGTAGCTGTTGCCGATCCTGAGCGATATGAAGAAACATTAAAAGAACAAGGTGGATTTAAAGGCATTGGGGATTTAGGCTGGAAGCTAAACGAAAAACAACTTA
>CAKMZU010000424.1:1106-2635 GCA_929200485.1 uncultured Gammaproteobacteria bacterium
ACTTACTGCGCTTCTTGGCCTGCTAGGCGCACTCCCGCCCGAAGATGGCACGATTGGCGAGATCATCCAATACGTTCTTGATAAACCAAAAGTACTGGAAGGTATTCTTCCAGATCAATTCTACGACGTACTTGAAAGTTGTGCGGATAGTGTGATATGCAAATTTACCGGAACCGGGCTCGGATCAATAGGAGCGAATGCATTTCTTAGCCCCTACGGATTTGATACCAGCACAACCATTCGATCGTTAAACTATCGTTTTAAGTATTTTGATAACGTGCAGCTAATCGGTGCAACCTACTCTACGGTTTTGGGTAGCGCAAACGTGGCAACTGAAGTGAGCTACCGATTGAATACCCCTCTGCTTGGTGGTGACGTCCCTCGTACACCTAAACGCTGGCAGCTCATTAACTGGCACATCAATACCCTGATGGTGCTTGAGCCAACCTGGCTATGGGACTTCTCGTCATTTACTGCTGAAGCAGTCATGTGGTATGTTCCTGGCGCATTGGAGTATAACGCCAATGACTTAGGCAATACCGATCGCCTAGCCGTTCAAAACACCCCTTACGGCCTGGGTTTGAGTATGTTCTGGTCATGGGAATATCAAAATGTCTTCCAAGGTTGGGATATTATCGTGCCATGGTATGTAAACTATGGCGCTATCGGCGCATTCTTTAACAATGGTTATCGTAATGGTCAGGCAACGGTGGCAACTGGAGCAACCTTCCGTCATCTTTCAGGTCTTGAGATAGGTACTGGTGTAACTTTCCAATTTGGTGAGCAGGATGACCAGTTCCAAATGATGACGCAAGATAGAGACATCATGAACTTTACTGTTAAATACAGTTTCTAAACCCTAGTTAAAATATCTCTGGCGGCTTAGGTCTAGCCGCCAACCACCCCCAATTTCTAACACCCCCCAGCACTTCCAATCACACAATACTCAATGACCACCCCATACTGAAAATCTATTGCCTTATTCATAAGATGTAATTTTACTGGCTTATGCTATATCCATTCAAACAATAAAAAGCGACTCTATAAATTTTTTCGTCTTTTCAGGGGGGGGGAGTTCAAACGTTTAGCTTTAGTTACAGCCTCCTTAAATGTACTTATTGTTTCTTCTGTAAATATACTCTGAAGATCAAATGAACGTTCTGACATATTTTTGAACTTAAGATCCGGATGTATGGTTACACTAGAATAACCGGACGCAAAACCTACCGATTGTAAAATCGAAACGTACAATGGATCCCTTGAGAAAAAAGAAGTGAATTTTATATCATCCACTCCCATATACTCTGGACGTTTATTAATCATTGACGAATAGGAATTTATAAGTTCATGCATATTATTTTTATTCAATACACTCACCCCATCATTACATAATTCCTTCGCAGAAATGGGTGTCTTTCTAACCAATTCATCTACGCCTTTCTCAATTTTTTTTGCCCCTGTTGAAATAAAAAATAACCCTTCGCAGCTTTCATCTCTTGGATTCACAACCAAACCGCATAACTTTGTAA
>CAKMZU010000425.1:0-220 GCA_929200485.1 uncultured Gammaproteobacteria bacterium
ATTTTTTAGGCTTCTTTTTAGGTGGTTCTTTTTTAGGCTTGGGCTTTTCCTTTTTTGGCTCAGGCTTGGGCTTCTCTTTCTTTGGCTCAGGCTTGGGCTTTGGTTTAGGTTTGGGCTTCGGCTTAGGTTTTGGCTTCGGTTTTGCCTTAATCTCCTGTTTCTTCTTTAAAATCACCTTAGCTAACTGAGGAGGCAATTTCTCAAGCTTTTGTCGATCAGG
>CAKMZU010000425.1:230-2610 GCA_929200485.1 uncultured Gammaproteobacteria bacterium
GGCTTAGGCAACTCCTGCATATTCATAAAAATCATGACCAGCAACAGTGTTAAAGCAAAGCCACCCGCTAAAGCTAAAAACTTCTTATCTTCCGCTCTTGAAGAAGTCCAAGGCAAGATAGGTTCGAGCGCTTGCGAATAAGTTGTCATCCTTAAGCCCCCTTCGCTACGTTATTGCTTTTTTTACCGGCTTGTTTAGAGACCGCTAAAGCTATATCTCTAAACCCTGCCTTGGCAGCACTTGCCATAAGCTTTTTCAAGATATCATAAGGAATCGCATGGTCACCCTGAATAGTAATCGCACGACCTACCTGCTTTTCTTCCTCTGATAGTTCAGGGCGCTTCGACGCCTGATAATTCAACTCTTTCAAAATCGGCTGAATTAAATCTTCCTTACTCTTAGCCACATAATCAGTATCAATAATGATACGACCACCAATGACGACAGATTCATGACTGACCTGAAGTACCAAGGTTTCTTTTGGTTTCTGGTCAGCGACTGATTTCGGCATGGTGATAGCTTTAGTATTCTCAAGTACCTGAACATCCGATGAATTAACCATCAGGAAGAAAACCAGGATGGTAAAAATGTCCATCAAACTGGTCAGGTTCAACTTGGTTTGCTGTTTGGCTCGAATACGTTTACGCGCTTCACGTTTATCTCGGAGGCTTGGTTTCATTTAACACCTCCAGCGATCGTTTGTGATCCACCTGCATTGGCAAGCGCAGGCGCATCGCCAAGAGAAATATCCGGGAACAATTCGGCATTCACCACATCAGCAACCAATACCGCCTCATAGGACCGCACTGTATCCATCAAGGTGACAAGCTTTTGGTAAGAAGTATCTTCTTGAAGCAGAATGACAATGTCTCTCTTGTCGGCTTTTTCGTTATTAGCAAACCACTGCTTTAACTCCTGAAGCTTGGATGAAAGTGCCTTATAATTATATTGGCCATCAACATTATCGATCTTGGCGAGCGGCTTACCCGCTGGAAAATTTAACAGCAGATAATCATCACGCGCAATGAGCTCAAGCGTTTGGTTCTCTTTTGGATTTTCTATGGCTTGTTGCGCAGCCTCGGGAAGCTTTATCTCAAGCACCGTGGTTTGCGAAAATACCATATTTAGAAGCAGCACAGGGACCAGTACAATCATGAGGTTCATGAAAGACGTGATGTCGAGTTCTGCCTCATCTTTTGCTTTTTTTATTCTTCGCATAAGACAGGCCCTTTTACTGTGCCAGGGTTACTTTTGAATATTGTTTAAGAATTTAACACCGGCCATATCCAGACTGTCGGTTAATTCTGTCGTCTTACCTTGTAAGAAAGAGTGCAATACTAAAAGTGGGATGGCAGCAATCAAACCAAAAGCGGTCGTATTCATCGCAACCGAAATACTCGCTGATAACAATGATGCTTTCTCTGAAGGATCAGCATTAGCAACGGCTGTAAATGCGGCAATCAGACCAATAATTGTACCTAAAAGACCTAACAGGGTTGCTATGTTTGCCAAAGTTGCTAAAAACTGCGTGCGCTTTTCAATGCGAGGTAATGCTTCCATAACCCCCTCTTCCATTGCGTTAGCCACTTCATCACGATCAATTTCACCATGGACACGTTGCGCTCCCAGACCGACAATTCGAGCAACAGGCGCTTTAGACGCTTCAGCAATCTTAATTAACTGAGCAAATTGACCTTTTTTTATATAAGGCAGCATCAGATCAAAAGCTTTTTGATTCGCACTTTTGGCGCTCATTAAAAACAACCAGCGTTCAACAGCAATACCAAGACCAATTGCAAGGACAATACCAATAGGGTACATGAACATGCCGCCGTCTTGGATAAATCGAATAATGGTTTCCATCAATGCCACCTTTTACTATTATTATTTTTTTGTTTAAAGTTTTAATTTAATCAGGTTATTGTGTGTTCACACCCAATAGACTGTTAATTCACTGCTGATTATTTAGCGAATAACTGAAATTTAAGACCGCTATTTTAAAATGTTGTTAAAGCTTTCTTTCGTGTTGATGATATATATACCCTTTCGCGATTAAAGGTATTCCGGTCAATTATTTGAAATACATCAAGCGCTTCACCAATTCCTTTAACTTCTTCCCCTAAATACTCAGGAAGTTTCGGTTCTTTCCAGGGAATAATGGTTAAAACTTTTGGTTGTTCGCTGCTGCCACTAATAGTGGATTCAATCAACAAGATATCTTCTGAACGGGTCACCATGCTTATAATCAGACCAATAAATATCAGAATACGTAAGACAAAGTTCATCATTGCACCTCCGACTCTTCAGTTTCAGTTACTGTGTCAGCTTCAGTCATCGCCTGTTCAGTTTCGATTACCTGTTGTTGCTGAGCCTTTTGCAT
>CAKMZU010000426.1:0-2293 GCA_929200485.1 uncultured Gammaproteobacteria bacterium
CCCTGTATGTAAAAATAAAAGTACTAACGCTAGAACAGTCATTAAGCCATGAAAGACTCTTAATGGTGCAAAGGGTAATTTTTTAAAAAAAGGTAAACGTTTGCGTAGGCTGAACAGAAAACTAAGAATCGTTAACCCAAGGATGCTAAAGCCTGTGATCTGTCGATACAATGAATTGTGCCAAAATTGGCTGACATGATTGGGCTGATAAGAGTCTGGTATGCCAAAAGGATTCAGAAGTGCAAACAGTGCCAATAATCCAATCCCCGTTAATCCTGCAAGACTTAAGGCCGTTTCTTTTTTCAGCGGTTTTATGTTTGCAGATGCATCGAAGCGTGAAAATAGCGATTCGCAACTGCCACAAACGCTGCCCGCACCTGTGCTTGAGATGGGTTTACCTTGTTTGACGCAGGCTTTTATTTCACCGGCTGTAACTTGTTTACAATTACAGATAACCTGTTGATCAGGTATCTCGTTAGTAGGTTTTAAAATATTGCCTGTCTTGAGGAAGCGCTGTTTCTGCCAGAAATGTAAACGATGATTGTTATCGATGAGGCTTTTAACTTCTACGCCTTGATCCCACTGCCCGATACTTGCCATGCCCTTGATTCGACCATTTTCAACGCGAATGGCTCGATGATCCTGAGCTTTTTGATAGGTCATTATTGTGCTGTTGGTGGATTGAAAGCGACTACCAATTTCACCTGCACTTTGAACAGATTTGTCCAACACTTTCAGTTGAAAGTGTTGCGTCTTTTTTTCAAAGCGGTTTTGTTTACCAGAAAGCCTTTGAGCCAGGATACTTGCTTGCTCAAGTCCTGGTGCGACAAGACCTACTACCTCACCTTGAAATTCTGCACATTCACCAATAGCAAAGATATTGGCCTTACTGGTTTCAAGCCTTTCATTAATTTTAATGCCTCTGCCTACGGCTAAGCCACCATCAATGGCTAAATCAATATTGGGTGCGATACCTGTGGCAATAATCAAGGTATCGCCATAAAGAATTTCACCTGATCGAAGCTTGATACCATTGAGCTTATTTTCTCCTAATATACTCTTAATGCTCTGATTGGTTCTTACTTGAATATTTTTTTCCTGCAAAGTTTCTATTAATCGCTCGCCGCCTTTTTGATCGAGTTGATGATTCATTAGCCAAGGGGAATGGTGGATGAGTGTGACTTCAGTGGAATCTTTACGCATAGCTTTTGCGGTTTCTATGCCGAGTAACCCACCGCCTAACACAAAGGTTCGTCTCGATCCTACTCGCCTTGAAATTAATGCCTCGGTATCTTTTAGTGTGCGAAGTACATAAATGCCTTTTGTATCGACGTTATTAATATTTGGGATGTGTGCACTCGATCCTGTGGCTATAACGGCCTTATCGAAACTATAAAGTTCACTATGTTCAGTAATTAAATTGTCATCATTAATCTGAGTAACTTTTGTTCCAAAATGTGTCTGTAGCCTTGACGAGTTTTTTAGATGGAGATCGATTGCATCGAGATGAAATTCGCCAGAGAGGAGTTGAGACAGGGCAATACGGTTATAGGGTCGTGTTTCTTCTTCACCAAATAGGTGCACTTGGCAATGTGAATTATTATTTAAAAGTTCATTCACAAAATGAACGCCAACAGGGCCGCTGCCAATAACTGCAATGGTTTCTTCTTTCAATTGTATTGGTGGATAACTAGCACCTTCGTTGTTCGCCATAAGCTATACCATTTTCTCCTTAATGGCTTAACTTTCAAAATATGCGCCAACTTTATGAAATTATTTGAAAAATATTTGGTGTATTTATTATTTGGGTTAAATTGAATTAAAAACAAAATTTCCAATCGAATGGGGCAATTAAATTTTCTCAGTGTCTTAGATATGTTAACGATTGTTGGCTTATTAGCGATTGGTTCGATTGTATTCTTGCTATTACATGGTCGTGTGGGCCCTATTGTCGCCTTGACGATTATTCCCATTATCGCTGCACTACTTACAGGCTTCAGTCTTCAGGAAATAAGCCAATTTTTTAATGACGGCATGGCGAAGGTAATGAGCATTGCTGCCATGTTTGTATTTGCCATTCTCTATTTCGGTCTAATGCAAGATGTAGGGCTGTTTGATGTACTTATTGAGAAGATGTTGTCGTTAACCAATGGTGATGTCGTGGTGTTATCGGTAGGGACGGTGGTCGTAGCAGCTATTGCCCATTTAGATGGCTCTGGCGCATCCACTTTTTTGATTACCATACCCGCCTTGTTGCCTCTTTACCATAAACTCAAGATGAGCCCTTATTTCC
>CAKMZU010000426.1:2303-2606 GCA_929200485.1 uncultured Gammaproteobacteria bacterium
AGATCCTGTCAAATTATGGCTACCTTTAATCCCGGTACAAATTATTGCTTTTATTTTATTGATTTTATTTACACTTTATCTTGGTATGCGAGAGCGTAAGTTAATTGAAAGTGAATCAGCGGAATCAGCGAATAAACCGGATACGATAACGCCAGTTGTTGAGGCCCTATCGGATCATCGAATAGATGCGCAATTTATTTTTAATGGGGTATTAACGATAGGGGTAATTTCCCTTTTGGTGAGCTCACTTATCCCACCGGTACTAGTATTTATGATTGGTGTCAGTATAGCACTGGCCTTCAA
>CAKMZU010000427.1:0-1565 GCA_929200485.1 uncultured Gammaproteobacteria bacterium
ATGCTTATGCTAACGCTAACCCCATCACTTTTATTGACCCGACAGGTCACAGTGCTGCATCCCAACGCATGGCGTATGTCTTCGGATCAATCATCACAGCATCTGGTATTTTAGGTGCAATATTCGCCGCACCAACGGGCGGTGTATCTCTGACTTTGTCTGCAGGTATGGGTTTTGCCACTGGAATAACAGTCAGCCTATCAGGTGCCTCATTACTGGGATCACAAGCTGCATTGGATGCGGGGAACAAACAAGCTGCCAATGCATTAATCTATTCAAGTACGGGGCTTGCTGCATTGTCGATTTTTGAGCTGGGGGTTAGCATTTTTACAGCGCCTCCCACTTTCGCTGGCGCTTTTAATAATATCCCTTTTCCTGCTGGCGTCGGTGTCAGTGATGCCGTCAACAGGCCAGTTGCCATATCAAACACCTATGCTAATTTATTTGGTACCTTTGAAAACACCGCTGAGCAGAGTATTACCTCGCCTATCAGTGCAAGATCAACCGAAAGCCTCTACGAATCGATTGATGAAAGCTTATCCAGTTCTGGTAGCAGCCAGGCAGCGGTAAAAATAAACACCAACATAGGAGGCAATGCAACAGTAAGTTATATAGCGCAACGCACCTCATTGACCAGCTCTCCAGCAACAGTATCATCTGAGGTTAGCCCTGTCATATCAAGACCCTTACCCTCCGTTCCATCAGCTGAGCTTGATGGCGCAATTTACTCAGTGCCATCTGTGACTTCGGCAAGAGCTGCAGCTTTGAATCCAGCGCCCGCAGCCCAACTGCTCAATCGGTCAATTATTCCCGGTGCTTTTGCAACCGAAGAGCCTCTTTATGTGGAGTTAGGTGGAGCAAATTCTGCCATCGGGCAGGGATTCTATGAAAACACCCAAGGGGCGCAATCTATGCTAGGGTTAGATCACTCAAGCTATGAAGAAGCCTTTCCTAACGGATAGGTCAATAACAATTTTTTAAACGCATGAGTTGATCAATGATGTTTTCGCTTCTTTATTCTGATAACAGCAGACGGCAACGCCTGCTGTGTTAGTTTTGTTAGTTGTATAAATAGATTCTTTTTATTTCTTATTCATAAATGAACAAAAATGCTTCCTTTTAATCAAGCACGCTAATACCCACAGCCTTCTATTGATTCATTCGGAAATTTGACTGATTCACTCATGCAATCGAAAAAAACCTTTCTCAGACACCTTCCAAGGAAAGCTAATCCCATCCAACAAAATCTCACTATTGAACCAAGTAGCAATATTTTTATCAAAATTAAATTACCCAATAATTTATTGCCGAGTGCTATCAAGCGATCTTCTTATCGACTATTCGCATTCTAAGCGGAAAGGGTCTATGAAAATCAATTCACTTCTATTTATGTTGTTTTGCGAGGTCATTGCGCCTTACACGTTTCCTGATGCAGAGTATCCGGGTTCTCAAGCCTATAACAAAACACAACTCAGCCATGAATCGGTAAACGCGGCAACCGGAACCTTTGATTATTCTTACCCACTGATTTCTATAAAAGGACGATTATCCAACTTTCAACTGCA
>CAKMZU010000427.1:1575-2588 GCA_929200485.1 uncultured Gammaproteobacteria bacterium
ATCTTTCTTATCGATTTAATAAAGACGGCATGTTCGGCCTGCCGAACGGCTGGCAACTTGATTTGGATTTTATCAAGGAAAGATCCGCTTATATTCACGGTCAAGACTGGCTTATTGATCGTCTTTGGCGTGATGAAACCGGCTTTGGGTCGGGGCTTCGTTACTACAATCTGCATGGCACAAAATTTATCGATGAAGGGGAAGCAAGAGAAGCGCCTGGCCATAAAGGGGTTTTTTATCGTTATAAAGCGAATCACAAAGACGGCGGTATCAAATTTTTCTCCCATCAGGGACTTGTTGTCGTTGAAGAAGACCGCTTTGGAAACTACATCCAGTTTGACTATGAAAAACCCATTGCTTCCATTAAAACTGCACGCCTTAAAACGTTAATTGATAACTATGGAAATCACTATACATTCGAGTATTTGCCAGGCGAAATTATCCTAACCTCTCCAGATAACAAGAAAACCCATATTTATTTCAATAAAAATGGGGTTGAGGCAATAGCGAATGCCCTTGATCAACGGTCTGAATTTAAATACGTGAGCTTTGCCGGAAGAAACTTGCTGCGAACGATTCAAACGCCTAAAGGATTAATGACACAAATAAGCTATGACACCATCAATTATCAGGATAGCAATGGCAAAAAAAAAATGCCCGTTGTCGGCAGGGTTGAAAAAATGGATTTAGCGAACAATAAAAAAATTGAAGAGACGCACTACAGCTACTCACAAGACAATAACTTTACAGGCTACCCAATGTACAGATTAAACAATAGCGGGGATAGTCTAATGGATAGTCAGAACAAGAGGTTCCGCTATTCGGTTGAGGTTTCGCGCAGTGACCTTGTTGGCAGCATCTCCCAAAACAAGCGAAAAGTATATTATTACAACTACCTGCACTTACCAGTTGAGGTGCATACTTTAAAAGATGGTATAAAACATCTAAGAACAACCTACGAATACAGTATTTCCCCATTTAAATACAGTCGATCAACCAATTACGACAAACCG
>CAKMZU010000428.1 GCA_929200485.1 uncultured Gammaproteobacteria bacterium
CATGAAAGGCACACCGCTAGAAAGTGTATTGGCAATGGGGGTTCGACAACAACTGGCGTACCATCGATAAACCCCCTTCGGTGTCAATCGAATGCAGGCAATAGACGATTCCCCTTGAGAAAAATGAATTTGCGAAGGGGTCATCTGCACTATTTGCGTTCCACCTGAAGCATCCAGAATCCCGTCTTGCCCTAAAAATTTCGCAAATGCCTGACAATCGTCACAGCAGCAAATCATATGTCGATCCATCTTAGGTGATAGATCACTAATTTCACCCTGAACCTGACCGCATTGACAAGCTATTTCAACTGAGTGCATTTCAATAGACTCCGTATATGGAATATTATTTTATTATATTGCCGCCATGTTTTTGCTTTGCAAGGTTTTTTTAATCTAACCAATGAACTTATTCTTTAACCCATTAATCAAATAGAAGGTGAAGATCAAACCACAGAGGACAATACTATGGATGTCAAAAATATTATTCTATTCATTGTAATTGGGGCGGTCGCAGGCTGGCTTGCTGGGCTTATCCTGAAAGGAGGAGGGTTTGGTTTTCTTGGCAATGTCATCATTGGTATTGTGGGCGCATTTATCGGGGGCTTCGTATTTGGATTAGTAGGTATCGCTTCTTTTGGACTGATAGGATCATTAATCACCGCCACTATTGGTGCAATTATTTTATTATTTATCATAGGGCTATTTAAAAAAGGCGGCTAGGACGATTTTGTTACCTCCCTTTCATTAAAGACGTGTAATCAATAACAAAAGGTAACCTTGATCAAACACTTCTACTACTCCAATGCACAGCATTTAGTGCGCTAGAACATAATGACAATAAAAATAATAATTTTTTGATTAAAGTAGTCCACTGAAAAAGCACTCTCCTTTTTCGTAGGTGAAAATAATTTTAACACTACCCACCCAACACAAGACCTTCCCTTTAACAAACCATTACTTCATTGATTTTTAACTGTTTGATTATTAAAGTAATCAAACACATCTAACGAACAACTTGAAATGCCAAAAACCATTGCTCTATTTTCTGGCTTGATCCTAGCCACGATTGCTTTTTTGACTCTGCATTTTCTTGGATTTGATTTTAATCTGAATGTTACTGTATTCGTCACCATCGTTTGCATTGTTTGGTGGCTATTCGAGCCTGTGCCTATCCCCGTCACGTCGTTAATTCCTCTCGCTGTTTTTCAGCTGACGGGTGTGCTGGATAAAAATATCATTGGAACAAGTTATGGCTCACCCTTGATTCTTCTATTGCTAGGCGGGTTTATTTTATCTAGGGCGATGGAAAGTAGTGGCGCGCACAAAAGGCTCGCCGTATTTATGATTCAATTATTTGGTAAGCAATCAAGCCGAGGATTGCTCCTGGGTTTTATGGCATCCACAGCGATATTGAGCATGTGGATCAGCAATACCGCCACAACCTTGATGATGCTGCCTGTTGCCTTGGCGATTCTATCTGAAAAAAATGATGCAAAACTTGCCATCCCACTCATGTTAGGTATTGCGTGGTCTGCAAGTATAGGCGGATTAGGAACACCTATTGGCACACCAGCTAACCTCGTTTTTATGCAGGTTTATAATGATAAAGCTCAAGCAGACTTAGGCTTCTCAGACTGGATGCATTTTGGTATCCCAACCGTCTTTATCATGATTATTGCGGCTTGGCTGTGGCTAGGCCGAACCTTGAATTATCGCGGCGGCTTCGAATTGCCCGACATGGGAAAATGGTCAGCTTACGAAAAGCGTGTTATCTGGGTGTTCGCAATCACAGCTTTTCTTTGGATTACTCGCACCGAACCGTTTGGAGGATGGCGAGAACTTTTAGATATTCCTGCTAATGACGCATCCGTTGCACTATTGGCTGTCGTTGCCATGTTTATGATCCCGAACGGGCAAGGCGAGAAATTATTAAACTGGGAAAAAGCACAACAAATCCCTTGGGGCGTTTTACTTTTATTTGGTGGGGGTATCTGCTTAGCGAAAGCATTCGCAGCTTCCGGGTTAAGTGATCACCTGGCACATGCACTCTCAGGCATTACTGCTCTTCCTGCAATTGTCGCAGTTTTTATCATTGCATTATTTGTCACCTTCTTAACAGAGACAACCAGTAACACAGCAACGACTGTTCTTCTTATGCCAGTGTTGGCGGCCACCGCATTGGGAGCCAATATAAATCCAGAAATTCTAATGGTTCCAGCAGTGCTTAGCGCAAGCTGCGCATTTATGATGCCAGTGGCAACCGCACCTAACTCTATTGTGATGGGCAGTGGGAAGATTAAAACAAGTGATATGGCAAGAAACGGTGTTGTTTTGAATTTGGTTGGCACAACCGTTATTACTTTTGTGGTTTGGTTGATTGTTCTTTAAGCAAGCCGTTAATAGCATCCTTCGACAGGCTCAGGATGAACGGTCACTCAGCAAAACCTTGCTCTCTTCCGTTCACTCTGGATCTCCCTCAACCGCTCACCCTAAGCCTCCCATAACCACTCATCCTGAGCTTGTCGAAGGATGGCATATTAACCCGAAAGCTTTTCTTTTAATGG
>CAKMZU010000429.1 GCA_929200485.1 uncultured Gammaproteobacteria bacterium
CACTATCACTATCACTATCACTATCACTATCACTATCACTATCACTATCACTATCGTGATTACTGAGAGCATTAGCGCCAATATCACCGAACCGTTGACCACCGAACATAGAAGATGAATTTAATGCAAGCGTGAATATAATGACTGAAAGAGTGATAAGTTTCATCGTTAGTCTGAGCTTTATAAGTGCTGTAGTATTCATCATTTTGAAATATCTTTATTTGAAAGGTTCCTTTTTTTCTTGAATTCAACCAAAATCTGTGTTGAGAAAATACTATTTAAATTATTTTGTCGATTTTTCCTCCAAGGTAACAGCAAAAGAACTTCAATTAAGTTATAATTTCTGCCAATTTGTCTATTGAGTAGAGAAAAGGTTCTGTTGTATGGTGCCTTCGGAAAAACCTATAGAAATGAATGATTTACCTGAAATGCGGGCGGATAAAAAGCCGGATGTTAGCGCATCCAAACCGCAGAAATCAGAGAAATCGACGTCAGAAAAAAACAAGACGCCAGTCGTTCAGACGGCCGTTTGGCCAGCTATTGCTGTATTAATTCTCTTTTTGGTGGGCGTATCCATTTGGAATAATGTTCTGACCAATCAATTACAAGAGCAAAAAAAGCAAACCCAAATGGCGCTTGAGCGTTTGGGCGACCTTGAATCTCGCTTGGCCTCAACGGATGAAAACATGAGTCAATCGAGTGTTTCCATGCAAGTCAGACTTAATGAGTTAAAGCAAAGAACGGACGATCTCTGGTCGCAAATGGATAAACTTTGGGCATCCGCTTGGCGTCGTAACCAAAAAGAGCTGTCGGATCAATCTAAAGCATTGGCTGAAGTCAAGGCTTCAGATAAAGCCCAAGGTAAGAAGTTCTCTAATCTCCAAACCGATTTGGCGGCTTTGCAAATTCGTCTGGAAGAAATTGATGCCCTAAGTCAGCAGTTGACTGATCAAAGCCAACGTTTATCTCAAAACAAACAATCTATTGTTCAAACGCAGCAAACGACCCAGAAAGTTGAAGCAACGATGAAAAAGCTGCAACAGCGAATCAAGGAAAATGAAGAATGGGTGGGTTCGAATGTTGCCTTTCGAAAACAGGTCAATAAAAAGTTAAGTTCACTTGAAAAAAAGCTTAGAGAGCTCAATCAGCCAATAGTCAATAGCCAATAGCCAATAGCCAAAATTAATAATTAATAATAGAGAAGACCTCTAATCGTTTACAGTCAGTCAATTAGGTAAAGTATGACATCCATTAAGCAAGAAGATCTCATTAGCAGCATCGCTGATGCGTTGCAGTTTATTTCTTATTATCACCCAAAAGATTTTATTGATGCGCTCAATGAAGCGTATCTTCGTGAAGAGAATCCAGCGGCAAAAGATGCCATGGCGCAGATTTTAATCAATTCTCGCATGTGCGCAGAAGGTAAGCGACCTATCTGCCAAGATACCGGTATTGTCACTGTCTTTTTACATATTGGTATGGATGTTCGTTTTGATGATGCCACCATGGGTGTTGAAGATATGGCGAATGAAGGTATTCGTCGCGCTTACATGCATCCGGATAATGTACTTAGAGCCTCTATTCTCGAAGATCCTGATGGTGCCCGTAAGAATACTAAAGACAATACCCCGGGCGTTATTCATATGAAACTTGTTCCTGGCGATAAAGTTGAAGTGCATGTTGCAGCTAAAGGTGGGGGTTCTGAAGCGAAAACCAAATTTGCCATGCTAAACCCTTCTGACTCTGTGGTTGATTGGGTGCTGAAAATGGTTCCACAAATGGGCGCAGGCTGGTGTCCTCCAGGTATGCTAGGCATCGGTATTGGTGGAACGGCTGAGAAGGCCATGTTAATAGCGAAAGAAGCCTTGCTTGATCCTATCGATATTCAGGACTTGAAAGAAAAAGGTGCGCAAAATCGGGTTGAAGAATTAAGGCTTGAGTTATATCAGAAGGTCAACGAACTAGGCATTGGTGCGCAAGGCTTAGGTGGTCTTACTACGGTTTTAGATATTAAAGTGAAAGACTTTGCTACCCATGCGGCGAATAAAGCCATTGCCATCATTCCTAACTGTGCAGCGACTCGTCACACACACTTTAGCCTTGATGGTTCGGGTCCTGCGGATCTTAAAGCGCCAAAATTGGAAGATTGGCCAGAGATTACGCAATCGGGCAGTGAAAACGTTAAGCGTGTCAATATGGATAAGGTTACCGAAGATGATGTGAAATCCTGGAAGCCGGGTGATGTGTTATTACTTAACGGCAAAATTTTAACCGGCCGCGATGCTGCGCATAAGAAAATGGTTGATATCCTTAATTCGGGTGAATCTTTGCCGGTGAATTTGAAAGGCCGTTTTATCTATTATGTAGGCCCTGTCGATCCTGTGCGTGATGAAGTTGTCGGCCCAGCTGGTCCAACTACTGCGACTCGTATGGATAAGTTTACTGAGCAGATTCTTGATCAAACCGGCCTTTTAGGCATGATTGGTAAAGCTGAACGAGGCCCTACAGCGCTTGAGTCGATTAAGAATCATGAATCAGTTTATTTGATGGCTGTCGGT
>CAKMZU010000430.1:0-1125 GCA_929200485.1 uncultured Gammaproteobacteria bacterium
CTGCTTATCTGGAATTTAGGCCGAACAGTCTGTTCTCGGACGGTCTCCTAGGCAGCCCTGTCTATCGAAACCATTGTATGATTTTAAAATACCCTTGAGGCGATCACAGCATGAATGCCTGTTCAGATGAGCTGCTTTCAAAATTAACCAGATTAGAATTTATCGACTGGAAACTTACTATATTTAATCAGCATTTTTTATACTTAGGGAATAGGCATGGATGCGCTGAAATACCTTATTGTTTGTACAGGGTTAGTCTTTTGTGCCTGTAGCCAGAAGGGGCAATCTGTAAACGCAGGCGTATTTGTTTCCGGTTGCTCGGGCCAGCTGTCCGATGGCCAATTCTTACTGGATAACGTCACTGATCATTGCACAGTAAAGTTAACGTCACTGATCATTGCACAGTAAAGTTAACGTTTAACGACCTATACAAGCCTTCAAAACCTTTTAACGATCAAGTGTTAGTTTCAAATGTCACGGGGGTATTGCAAGGCCATGGAAATTTGCACAAAATTATATGGTCACACCAGGAAGTAATAACGGCGGAATGCACCTTGTTGCATTAAGGCCAACATTATTACTCTTTAAACCTGAATTGCCAGTCAATAAGAGCCAGCCTGTTAGCGTAAAAATATATTCAGGCACGGATTTGCAGGGTGAAATACATTTACGACGACCTCATCAGCTCACCAAGCCCTATATTATTAATGAATCGGCATTGGATGTAGATTTCACCATCGACCAGGAAAACGCTCATACGATAAATCATTATAGTAACGATGCCATTGAAGTCGCATTGATGGAAAAATCTATCATAAAACTAACCTTAAAAGATGGCTTTTGGACACCTGATATCGCTTTGCCTACTAGCGACAACTTCTAAGATAAAATCTTTATTCTTGAAAGCCAGGCAGACTATCGTTCACAATACACCAAACCTATGGTTGAAGGGTTTTTTAACTGGTGCAAAGAAGCGTGTCATCGAATGGATTTAGGTAAATACAAATCCATTATCAAAAGCGCTTAAATACGCACTAAATCGCGAAGAAAGCTTGCAAGTATTCTTAAGTGACCCTGATGTGCCTGTCGATGCCAATCATCTTGAGCAATCGATTCGCAACATTG
>CAKMZU010000430.1:1135-2537 GCA_929200485.1 uncultured Gammaproteobacteria bacterium
AAGCCTGCTGACAACCTGCAGATTGCACGATGTTAACCCATACACTTGGCTGGTTGATGTGTTGCAGCACATTAGTACTCATCCCGCTTCTCACGTCGATGAACTAACACCCGGGCGATGGAAAAATTTATTCTCTCAAAGCCCTATGACATCTCATTTGAATGACTTATAAATGACGTCTTAAAATGAACGGTTACGCTGAAAACGCTATTCGCCCCTTTGTGATTGGGCGTAAGGGTTGGCTCTTTGCCAGTCCCCCTCAAGGTGCCCATGCTAGCGCAACACACTACAGCCTGATTGAAACGGCTAAAGCCAATAATGTAGAGCCCTTTGCCTATTATGCGTGGCTGCTGAAGAAATTACCTTATCTCGATGCCGAAGCCGATGATGACCTTGGAAACAAACGTCTTAACTTGCTCAATAGGCTCGGCTCAGGCTCGGCTCGGCTCAGGCTCGGCTCGGCTCAGGCTCAGGCTCGGCTCAGGCTCAATAGGCAAGGTAGCGGGTTTATTGGCGTTATCAAACACTTCACTAAGATATCTAAAATAGAAGGTAATATAATTATTGGACCGATGATCATAACCTATACTTCTCTGCATCGATGCAAGGTAGCTCTGTCGTCTACTTGTGAATCTTTTGTCATGTTTTCTTAAACCATCTTCATCTCCTATTTCAGAGTACTTTATATCGCATTCATCTATAGCTTTTTTAATAGAACTAATAGCCTCCTCGGCATTCGATTCTTTTACTTCCTTACTTAATTGTATTGATTCAAGTTTCTCGGCAAGCTTATTGAGATTATCCACACAAAATGATCCAGATTTAAGTTGATAATGAATTCCTAATTTTTTTTCGAAGGGATGTATTTTTTCAAATTCGGATATTTTTTCAAATATTGCATCCATTTCTTCATCACATTCTTGGACTGCTTTTTCAAATATTGCATCCACTTCTTTCTTAAGCTTTTCTTCTGCTAACAACCTCTTATCTTCTCCTCCTAACGAGCTATTCTCAAGTTCTTGGTCTATTTTTTCAATTATTGCAACCATTTCTTCCTTATGCTCGCCAAAAAGAGAAGGGTATCTATCCAATATAAGCTTTACTTCTTCTAACGGCCTCCACTTACATTCTAATGACATCTTCACATCTTTTTTCTCATCTAACAACCTCTTCTCAGCTTTTAATCTATCCAATTGCTGTCTTTGATCGTCTGTCAAATTAGCAGTAGGGATGCAACCCGACACATAAAGGTACAGTGACTCACCTCTCCTCATTAGCTCATGAACGAGATTTTCATTTTCTCCATTCATAGAATATGCCTTCAAATAAAATAAAGAGAAAAACAGCAAAGATGTAAATTTGAAATAATTCATAAAAAATACCTAATCAATACTAATTAGCA
>CAKMZU010000431.1 GCA_929200485.1 uncultured Gammaproteobacteria bacterium
TTATCATGCTTAAGTCGTATAACCATAGCGATAGGAATAATAACAAACAGTATCGTGATGACCGCTGCGACAAAATTTAACATCATCTGAAAAATATCCTGCGCAAAAATAACCAATATCAAGGTGGGTAAAAAAGAAATAACAACAGCAAAAAAGTTGTTACGTTTTGATTGATTAAACTGACAGATATCCGTGATGAAATCTTTTAAGCCCAATGCAATAGTGCAATAGCTTGTACCGATTGCGATATGTGCAAATAGATTGGTGACCATGTCAATCCATGGGTGGCCTCGATAGATATAGAGAAAGAAATCCCCGATTTGATTGGCGTTATGCTTAGTGAAAAATGCCGTATAGCTCGGATCACCATATCTTGGCAAAACACCTAGAGTCACAGAAAGCCAGAGCACATAAACCACACAGGGTATGATGCTGCCAATAATAATGGCTAGTCGAGTTAATCTCACATCTTCATTTAAGTAGTAAAAAACTGTGGGTACAACGACTTGTAAACCAAAAGAAAAAAATAAAATAGGAATAGCTGACCAAATATAGGGCGTACTATTTTTCATATCAAATAACAAAGGAGGCTTTACATCGGGCAGCAGTAAGGCAATTAAGATAACAAAACAAACGCCTTTTAATGAAAACAGACCGCGGTTTAACCAGTCCACCGTTTTGCTGCCAGAGAGCACAATGACGGCAACAACAAAGACGTAACAGCAACTAATCATCGATTTAGAGGACTGTATGTTAAATACTTCAAAAGCGGCATGAATCAATGAGGTCGAACCACTGACGTAGGCGCAGGACAATGAAAAAAGCAAAGTAAAGCACGAAAGGACACAAATATATTGCCCAATAGGGCCAAGGGTATACCGGCTTAATGAACTGAAGTTTTGGACTTCGTCGGGTGTTTTATCTAATGCTTCCAAGATAAGTAGCGAGGTCCAGGTTGAGACAAAAGCTGCGAGGCTCAATAAGCCAACGCTGATGAAAAAGCCAGGGCCTGATGCCGATAGAGGGAGTGCCAACATGCCTGCACCGATGCAGGTGCCAGCGAATATGAGTATGCTGCCGATGAGTTTTGATGTAATCATTGAAATGGTGTGACCCTGCCGAAATTACTCTGACCTTTAAAGTAAAAGAACGTTCAATGGGGCGCAGCTTGCGCAATGATCTGACGAGGGGAAGGCTGCGTCTATTTTGACGTTAATTCAGCAGCCTTCAACAGCCCTCCTGATTATTATGACGATGAATGAATTTTTCAATATCCTCAATGGGGGCGGCTCTAGCTACGTAGTACCCCTGAATATAATCTGCCTCCATTTTTCGAATCATAGCCATTTGATCCTGGGTTTCGACGCCTTCAGCGGTAACGCTTAATCCCAAATTTTTAGCCAGCTCAATGGTGGATTGTACGATCATTCTATCTTTGGATGATGTTGTCATGTGTTTAACAAAAGATCGATCTATCTTGATGTGATTAATCGGCAGGCTTTTAATGTGCGAGAGTGAAGAATAGCCCGTGCCAAAATCATCTAAAGCCAGCTTGATGCCTAATTGTTTTAATCTCTCGAGTGTTTCAAGCGCTTGACTGTCATTGGCCATGATGGCGGTTTCAGTTAGTTCAATACAAAGAAGGTGGGAGGGTAGATTGCTTTTTGACAGGCGCGATCTAATTTTATCCACTAACTCAGGATTATATAAATTTTTTGATGAGAGGTTGAGGGCTACCTGAATGGTTTTGTTAAGCTTTAATATATGTTCAATAGCAATGTCGAGGGTTGTTAAAAAGAAATCATGGATAATGTCTGATTGCTCTAGCATCGATATAAAATCTTTAGGGTAAAGCAGTCCAAATTCAGGATGTTGCCAACGAATTAAGCCCTCGACTGCTGTGATCTTATTGGAATTGAGGTCAAGTTGTGGTTGTAGATATAAAACAAATTGGTTTAGCGTTTTCTTTTGATTGATTTCATGGTTTAACTTTAGGTGGAATCGGCTCAGGCTCTGCATATCCTCACTGTATAAACATGCATGCCCTTTGGTTTTTGATTGCTTTAATGCAATGTCTGCACATTTAAATAAATCGCTGATATTTTTTGCATGCGCAGGGTAGAGTGATGCACCTGATGTATAGGAGATGGACGCTTCAAAATTTTCGATTTGAAGCGTGATCGATAATTCTCGGCGAAGATTTTCAGAAAACTCGTTGTATTCCCAATTGCCATCTTCAGTAAATTTATGCAGTAAGCAGAATTTATCACCCCCTAGGCGTGCATAAAGGTCAGAGGTGTTGTAGCTGATTTTTTTGAGTTGCTGCGAAAAAAAACACAGCATTTGGTCGCCTGCATCGTGACCTATGGTGTCGTTAATCTTGTCGATGCCAGCAATATCAAATATGAACAGGCATAAATTCTCCTGACGTGATAAATGATTAATCAATTGCTCGGCGCGAGAAAGGAAATGATAGCGGTTAGGGATTTTGGTTAAAAAGTCGACATCCAGCCATTGTTCTTTCAGGGTTG
>CAKMZU010000432.1:0-1252 GCA_929200485.1 uncultured Gammaproteobacteria bacterium
ATTTTTACAAGAAGAATTATTTGATCGAGGGGTAAGGAATGTCTCGAGCAGGAAAATTTGTAATTTTGATTGTTTTTATGCTGTTTTTGGTAGATTTCTCTCTGGCTGGAAAAACTTCATTAGTTCAAAGAAAAAAATCAAATAAGCACTGGTTGCCCTATGTTTTGTCAACAGTGGGCGTTGTGGCTGGTGCTTCGGCTCTTTTGTATTATTCTACTCGACCTCCGCAAGAAGAGCCGTTCCTTGATGAAAAGCCTAATTTGAATGGAGCATTGTCAAAACTAGATCAAGCAAAAGGGGCGAGTAAGATTATCCCCACGCCAATTCCTTCTGGAGATATAAGTGATCCGCATAATTTGAAACGTTTTGTTGATGCGATGGAAGGTTCGCAGATGAGTCATGTTAAAGCATTAAGTGAGCTTAATGGGAAAGGTAAACAAACGCATTGGATTTGGCCAAACTTTCCTCAACTTGAAGGTTTGGCAACGAACCCTTCGGCAAATTCTAGCTTCTATAGTATTAAATCTAAAGAAGAGGCCAAATCTTATCTAGCTCATGAGAAATTGGGTCCATGGCTAGAGCAAAAAGCTGAAGCCGCTCTGCGATTCAAGGGTAGCGTGTTAGAATTTGTAGGCTGTCCGATAGACACGGCTAAATTGAAATCATCAATGACGCTCTTTGATCAGGTGTCTAGCAAACCAAATAATATTTACAGGCAAGTGTTAAATAAATATTTTAATGGGCAAGGTGATACTAAAACTTTGGATTTGTTAAGAGCGATGTAACTTAAGTTACGATATTGGCGTTATAAGACGTTCTATCGATAATTTCTTGAAGAATCGCTGTATATTTTAGCGTGGCGATAAGGGGGCTCGCGATGACATAGATTTTTAAGTCCAGTCTCCGCGATTATATGGCGCAGTTTATTCAAGTTGGGCCAACTTTTACTAAGAAGTGGTAGTTTCGCTTTCTGCTAAGGTTGCGTATTTAGCTAATCTACTATTTATAAAATAAATGGGATAATGGCTTTACGATCTTTCGGGTAATCTTCAAATTTTTCTCGATACCACTTGTGGTGTGCAAGTGCTCGAGGGAAAAGGTTGGCAATGGTGAATAGCAGGAATACCAATGCCGCAGGCGTGCAAGAAGCAAGGGCAAGACCTACCCATTCAAGTATTTCACCGAAGTAGTTTGGTACCGAAATCCAACGATACAGACCGCCATGAGGCACTTTATAGCCTGTTTCGCCAGG
>CAKMZU010000432.1:1262-2512 GCA_929200485.1 uncultured Gammaproteobacteria bacterium
ATTGGATATTGATACTCACTCCAATGATCATCAATAAAATACCGATGATGAAATAAGGAGTCGTTAACCAGCTGGTATCAAGTAAATGCGCTGAATGTGCAAACGCATAACCATTTAAAAAACCATTGAGACTATTGAATACAATACCAAAGAGTATACCGCTCAGGGCAACCGGTTTGCTGTTTTTGTTTACAACCAGGATGGGGAATAGTAATGAGCGATAAAAGTAGTGCGTTTGCCATATACATATAAAAATTAATGGAACGAGTGCATTGGAGTTTCCGCCAGATAAGAAGAATGTTAACGCAGCAGCAAATAAACAAGGGGATTCTAATAATATCCAGCCCAGAAGTGGGGGAAATTCAATGAGTGCTTTTTTGTTTTTATGTCGCCCGTAAGGGGTCGTATATAAGAATGATCCGATGAAAGTCAGGACTGAAAAACCTAGTAGAAAATAAAGTAAATATTCGTAGATTTCAGCAAGTGCCATATTAGTTATCCGATTTTTTTATTGATGAGTTTGCATAGTAACGCTATTTGAGCAGCTTGAAAATGTGAGTATGCGTCAAGATGAATGTCGTTTTTGTTATCAATCTCAGTGCTGCAGTAGATAAAACTGTCAGGAAATGAAAGCCTTCTTCTACTGGGTTAGCAAGAACGGTATTTGAGGCTTCAGGAAGCTATATGTTCGCATTAGCTCGTCGATTTCTGATGATTGTAAGGCTACTTATAAAGAGTATAAGAATTTTTCTTATATGTATCCTAGCTAAAGCGAGGAGGTAGGAAAAGAAGGAAATAAATACAGAGCAAACCCTTTAAAAGTAAAGGAATATTGGTGAGCTCGCCCTGACTTAAACAGGGCTTGCCGATTATGAGTGACTGTTAGGGGGTATGCCGCGTTATCCCGACTTATATCGAAGTATAGTTAAATTCTTTATTTATCAATAGCTTAGTTAAAAATCTTGTCATTTTGTGTATCGTGGTATCTCAATGTGGGGCGACAAATTGTTACCCATGTGTTACCCCAGAAATACATATAATGAGCTTAGAAGTGGTAAAGGCAATCCACTTTTCAAAAAATACGTTAGGTCAATTAAGAAAGAGTGACCGTAGGGTTGAGTATATTGTAATTGGTTTAGATAGTTTATATCCACACCTTATAGACTTTCCAAACTAAACTCTGAAAACAAGCAGCTTTAAGAATGTGATAAATTACTCACACATTTGGATGAATGCAGACCTATCAATAG
>CAKMZU010000433.1:0-1584 GCA_929200485.1 uncultured Gammaproteobacteria bacterium
CGTCCGAGTTGGACTGAGGGATAAATACCTCTTTAATTTTTTGAGCGAAACTCATAACTGACCTCCTTTTTTCCCATCAAAATGCGATTCCATATCACTCACTTCGCCTGGCATGGCGTAATGGTCTTTCTCCCACATCTTAAATTCAGTGAGGTATCCTGGAATCGGCACTTGATCTTGCGAAGCTAAATGAGGCGCAACGAACATATAAAGCGTTGGGTTAGGTAGTAGCTTGAACTTGGCTTCAAGCTGATTCTTTTCTGTTCTGACATAACTGCTAAGATCTACATCAGACTCAACCATTGGTCGTCTTAATTGAGATCGACGATCATAGACCTGATCCGATCCGACACCCTGCATATGCGTATCATAGACTTCTTTCATGCTGTGTTTGGGCTTAGGCAAGAAGGAGTCCTTGGTGGCACAAGCCGAGATCAAGCTAGTCAAGATAATAGGCAGAGCGACTTTTAAGTTCCGCATAGTGATTTACCTTCCTTCCTTCAGGGTCATAGTCAATTTGAAGTTCTTTATTAATATGCACGGCGAGTGGTGTACCAGGCGCAACATAGACTGCATCAAACGAATTGGATTGCCTTGCATCAAGCCAATCTGTTACCTCACCGATGCCCTCAGAAATCGCTGTATTTTGAGCGAGGGTATTTGGATCACCAGTAACCGCTGATGTTGTACCACCAAGAGCGTTTGTGCTTGTAGTTTTCTCAGCTTGCGCTAGTGCATTGGCATAGCCTGCGGCAGTAGTAAGACCAACACGGCTTGATAAGTATGAAACAGCATTGGTGATACGCTTACCTGTAACGCACGGAATACCGTTCTTATCAGAAAACCATGCTAATGGCTCACCGCCCTTATTCTCACCATCAGGAATGGTCAAAATCGTTCCGTCTTGAAACGTGAATGTCATCGAGCTGATTTGCCCAGAGACACAGCTTAGTGTCCAGTCGCCTTTTGCAAGACCGCTCATTTTGATGCCATTAACACCAGGTATATTGATACCGTTAGATGAAAGATTTTCCTCACCTATGATGATCTTAAATGGATACGGGTCATTGACTTGACCACCCACAGGAATACGTCCTAATAGAGCTGTCATAGATACCGAACCTAATAACGTAGCGTTTGCAGGAATGGTATAAGCTTTGATTAATCTTTCTTCTTTTACGTCCTGGTCGGATCTTCCTCGGTTAGCTATATCTGCAATAGTTTCTTTGGTCGCATCAAAATCAGGAACTGATATTTTGGATGGGTCTGTTTTATCTTGTGTTGAATCCGCAGGGTTTACCCAAACCACTTCATCGTAATCTACAGGTGTTCCATTCTCATCAAAACCAAATCCCGTTGGGATTTCAGCACCATTTATGTCAAAACCACTCGCAGTGGACTGGCCTTTCTTTTTGTCGTTCTTACTTTGATCTGATTGAAGTGAATCAATTCGCTCTTGAAGCTGCTTTAACAGCATTTGTGTTTGGCTTTGTGCTCGCTGAGCTTGTTGAGCTCTATCGTCTGCTTCTTTCTTTTGTACCTCAAAATTACCATCGACTCTCTGGTTAACTTGTTCTTCCATTC
>CAKMZU010000433.1:1619-2251 GCA_929200485.1 uncultured Gammaproteobacteria bacterium
ACCGACTGCTGAAGCTTTTTATTTTCTTCTTGAAGCTGAACAGAGTCTTCACGAACTGCGCGAGTTTCGTTCGTTAGTGTTCTCATAGTCTCAACTGGACTATCCACTGAAACCGCATACTTCTCTTCCAGGTACTGATCATCTAAATACTCGTTAGTCAGCCCGTTATCTTCTTGTTCAGGCCCTGATTCGATTGCCATCAAGTCTGAGTAGCCAATCGATCCGTCTGCTGAACCCTCTACTTGAGAGGTATCACCTGATTTACCACCGATAATAACGACAGAAATAACAACAATAACCAGAACAACTGCCCCAGCTTTTAAGATGAGATTAGATTTCATACTTAACCTCTCCAGTCTGTTTTATTGTCAACATGCTTTGCTTTTTTAGGCGCCTCACGCTTGCGTTGTTTTTCTTTTTCTTTCGCTTCAGCAACTGCATCTTTATAGTAAGTCCAAGGGTAAAGCACTTCTCTCATCGGCTTTTCGCTGACCAAATAAAGTACAGTGCTGTCACCCGCCATGCCTGAAGGTCTTAATTTGTGATGCTGGAATGTTGCATGACTAAATGGCAGATTAAGATCCAAATAACTTAATTGCACTGATTCAGAATCAATGTTCCTGATGTGTAGT
>CAKMZU010000433.1:2261-2498 GCA_929200485.1 uncultured Gammaproteobacteria bacterium
CTGCAACGGTTTTAAGTTTATTTGCCCCACGGAAAACTTTGACTGCACCTTTAACTTCAATCTGCGTTTCACTGATACCTCTGGGTGTTTTATGTAAACGAGTTGGCCCATAAAGTTTTTGTGCAGCATAGCGTGTCAATGTGATCGGAGTGATTGGCTTTCTTGCTGTCGCCTTTTCTTGGTTAGCCATTTTTTGATGCTTTTCATCCGTGACATTATCTATGTCCAGAAGTAAAT
>CAKMZU010000434.1:0-761 GCA_929200485.1 uncultured Gammaproteobacteria bacterium
TGTGAGAGCCTATAACGACTTTGGACCAAGTGAGACCACTCAGGGGAGGACTGGTTGAGCACTAACAGCGGATTGATCATCGACACTCCTTATCGTTAATCTATTATTTCTTTATCTAACAACTTAGCTTATATTTCTGCTATTGTTTCAAAAATTTGTATGTCAGATCACAATACGCCAACCATACATTCGTACTGGACTCCAAAATGCTTAGTAACTCACTGTTAATTTTAGATTAAAGAAAATATCGATACCATTTTTATCACGAGTGGCCTTCTTGAAACAACTGAAAACAAAGACATTCAATTGATTATACAAAAGCCTGAGTTGCATGGATTCATCCAAAAGCAGATTAATAAAGACTTATACCTGCTAATAAAAAACTAGAGTGCCTAAGACAATTTGCATCAACAGATAAATCCTATTGAGGCAAATTATCGTTAATTTTTAGTCTGACGGAACTCCATCATTAAGAATGCTACATCCTTTACGGCTTTATAATCACCAGCATTAATTGCACGCCGCCATTCCTTCGACTGTACTTTTTGATGCATTTGAAACTTATACTGTTCGGGTTGTAACTGATTTTTTATGGAACTTTTCATTGGTTTCATCTCCTAATGATCTAGGCTGTGATTGCAGACTACGCTTTACTAAAGCAATTCAGAGTAAGATCATCACAGTATGCACTCGATGCATGAATTTATGATCGAGTTGTGACCCAAGCTTTCCAGTTGCTGGTATAATTCACGCCCAAACTA
>CAKMZU010000434.1:771-2496 GCA_929200485.1 uncultured Gammaproteobacteria bacterium
CCTCTACAGCCGGCCGAAATATGGCTGGCGCACGTGCGCTTTGGCGTGCGACAGGCATGAAAGACGACGATTTCCACAAGCCAATCATCGCAGTAGCCAACTCATTTACTCAATTTGTGCCCGGCCATGTTCACTTAAAAGATATGGGTCAACTGGTCGCAAGAGAAATCGAAAAAGCCGGTGGCGTTGCGAAAGAATTCAACACCATCGCAGTAGATGACGGGATTGCCATGGGTCACGATGGCATGCTTTATAGCTTACCTTCTCGCGATATTATTGCAGACTCCGTTGAATACATGGTCAACGCCCATTGCGCCGATGCACTGGTTTGTATCTCAAACTGCGACAAGATCACCCCCGGCATGTTAAATGCTGCGCTTCGTTTAAATATCCCAGTGATTTTCGTTTCCGGCGGACCAATGGAAGCCGGCAAAACCAAACTGTCTGAGAATAAACTGGATTTAGTTGATGCGATGGTTATCGCTGCGGATAGCTCTGTTTCAGATGAAGAAGTCGAAGAAATTGAACGCTCAGCCTGCCCAACCTGCGGCTCATGTTCTGGCATGTTTACTGCCAACTCAATGAACTGCTTAACTGAAGCGCTCGGCTTAAGTCTCCCGGGCAACGGCTCAACACTGGCAACCCACGCTGATCGAGAACAGCTATTTCTCAAGGCAGGACGCACCATTGTTGAATTAGCCAAAACTTACTACGAAGGTGATGACGAGAGTGTATTACCACGCAACATTGCTAATTTTGATGCGTTTGAAAATGCCATGATGCTGGATATTGCCATGGGCGGCTCCACAAACACTATTTTGCATTTATTAGCCGCAGCTCAAGAAGCAGGCAACGGTTTTACAATGCAGGACATCGATCGTTTGTCGCGTAAAGTCCCTCAACTATGTAAAGTTGCACCCAATACGCCACTTTATCATATGGAGGATGTGCACAGAGCCGGCGGTGTATTTGCAATTCTTGCAGAATTAAACCGTGCAGGCTTACTGCATAATGAATTACGAACCGTGCATTCACCCTCGATGCAGGAAGCATTACAGCAATGGGACATCATGGTAACTAAAGATGAAGATGTAAAAACTTTCTTCAAGGCAGGCCCTGCTGGCATTCCAACGCAGGTTGCTTTCAGCCAATCTACCCGTTGGTCAAGCTTGGATGCCGACCGCGAAAACGGCTGCATTCGATCAATTGAAAATGCGTTCTCCCTTGAGGGTGGCTTGGCGGTTTTATTTGGCAATATCGCTGAAGATGGCTGTGTAGTGAAAACCTCCGGTGTTGATGAAAACATTCTGGTTTTCGAAGGCAAAGCCCATGTTTGCGAAAGCCAGGATCAGGCTGTCGATGATATTCTTAACGATAAGGTTAAAGCAGGCGATGTGGTCATCATTCGCTACGAAGGTCCTAAAGGCGGCCCAGGTATGCAAGAGATGCTTTATCCCACATCCTATCTTAAATCCAAAGGGTTAGGTAAAGCCTGTGCGTTATTGACTGACGGCAGATTTTCAGGCGGCACATCAGGCCTCTCCATAGGCCATGCCTCACCAGAAGCTGCCAGCGGCGGTGCTATCGCTTTGATTGAACAAGGGGACACCATCAAAATTAATATCCCTGAACGTTCAATTAATTTAGATATTTCAGATGATGCGCTCGCCAAACGCCGTGAAGCGATGAACGCCAAAGGTAAAGACGGCTGGAAGCCTGCCATGG
>CAKMZU010000435.1:0-2074 GCA_929200485.1 uncultured Gammaproteobacteria bacterium
ATAAGGCTGTAAAGTTTGATGTCTTTACATTCCTCTAAATTCACCACCTCTAGTTCAATATTTTTGATTGGAAGCAACGTGTCATACGTCCAGTCGTTATAGTGCAAGGCATTTTTTTCTTGAGAAACCCGCTCTATCAATTCGTTTCGATTAGGTAGGGTTCTATTATGAAAAATGTGTCTAAATGCTGTTTGGCATTCAACCCCGCCAACCCGCCGCTGATCTTGGCTCGGGTAGAATTCTCTTTGTTTCTGAAAGTTGATTTTTGAAGCTTCTCTGTCGACCTTATCAGCTATTGATTTCACACTTAGCTTATAAAGACTTTCGTTGTCGTAGGCCCAAATATCAAATGCAGGCCATCCTCTGGCCTGTTCAGCAAACGATCCGTGAGCACATATGATATCGTACAAGGTAGCGTTCGGGTTCTTCAGTAGTTCGACTCCTATTTTGTCAGGTCTGTCATAGGGGCGGTGCATTACGAGTGAGTCATGGTCATTAATTGCGTGAACAAGAACCACTTCTTTTAAACACTCTGAATAGTATTTAGCCTCCCGATCAGCGGGCGGCAACACCTCTTTTTTGTCGCCGCCAGTAGCGTCATTTTTGAGTCTTTCACACTTGGCATCTTGGAGGAATCGACGCTGCATAAACGGATTGTTATCTCTTATGGTATGGAGGTTTTTACTCAAATAATCTTCCACACCCAGCTCTATTTTTGAGTCCAGTGATTTTATTTCTATAGTTGTCAAATTTGCCCTGTGGCATGTCTGCTCTTTTTTGCTCATGCTCGCATGCTTTGGCCAGATACTGGTTAGAGCTGATTCAGCAATAGTGCTCGGGTCGAAGTTAGGAAATGTTATCGAACCTAGTTTTTCATGCTGCATATCTCTGTGAATTAAATAGTGTTGGTAGATACTATAGCGGAGTTGTTTTATGCATTTAATTAACCGAGTCATACGAGCCCTATTGGAGTTGGTGAAATCATTGTTTATGTAAACCCTATGCGGATATTTATATATTATACAATATATATAAGAGGGTGCCGTTTTTACGGCGATTGTTTTTTTGAATTATTGGAAGGAAAATCGAGAAGGGAAGTAAAAGCCGAGGCTATCGGCTTTTTCAAGGTTTAGTCCGGGCTAACAACCAACACTAATGTATCTGTATACTCACCAGCGGCGACTGCGGCCAAGTTTGCTGATGTGACAGTTGCTTCAACGGTAGCATTTGTTGATCCGCCGCAATTAGTGCTTGCGCTGTTCGCTGGGAAGCTGTCAGTGGATTGAGTGCCACTTGTTAGTGTTTTTTTGCCTGATCCATCATCCATAGTGAGCGAGTAGGCCAGTGTGTCGGCTTTTGTCGTGTGCTTCATTGCGTAGCCGCCAGCGGTTCCATTTTGAGATGAGGTGGTGATTTTGTATGTGCCAACGTCGGAGTTGCTGTAGACACAAAAAGATTCAGCGACAGACTTATCGGCACCAGCTGTGACGAAATCAAAATCTAAATCATTCAGCGAGCTTATTTGAATCGAGCTGGCAAGAAAAAGATATAGCTGCACATCACCAGTTGACGTGGACCCAAGCGTTCCTTGTGTTGGAGCAGATAGTGCAGGTGTTACAGCTAAACCCATTGTTGCTGCGATTGCGATAGATGAGAGACGTTTTTTAAGCATATCGTACTTTCCATAGTTGTTTTAAAGCGTAAAGAGCATGTGGTACTTCACCCCATTGCCAGATGTTTTTCTCTGTCATCAGGGTCAGTAGCTAAAAACGTCCGTTTAAAGCGTGCTCTGTCTTTTCTTGTTGGCGACATCATATTTTCTCTACCACTAACAATCAAAGGGGGTTTTATCGTTCTTATTTTATATTAATAGTATAATATGTCCAATATTATATCTTTATTTAAAAAAATTTCAAAACTCTGGCTTTGAGTGGGTGTTAGCCCAACCCAGTGCTGCACCTGTTTCGCATGCACTCTGTTGCTTTTTTAGCTCATAAAGTGATTTTCTAGCCGACGCAATAGTATTATCATTATTGAGATTGGATTTTTGTGGCGGATTGCTGAGATGTGCATT
>CAKMZU010000435.1:2084-2485 GCA_929200485.1 uncultured Gammaproteobacteria bacterium
GTGTAAGTCGCCATAATGACTCAAAACAGTCTAGCAAGTTATTGCTGTCCAAATGGGCTTGATACGCTCTCGGCTCCAGGGTTTTACACAAATCCAAAAACCCATTAACGCTGACTGCGGTGGCGAAATTTTCTTGCCCAAGCATATCTTCTCCGAAGCGCGATATCGTCACACCCTCCTCTTTGTAGTACTTTTCAAGCAACTCATCAACAGTCGCTTCAATTGCTATCAAAGTGCCCTCTTTTTCTGCTTCGTGGCAGGCTTTGGTTATCACGGAGACTAGTGGGTCGCTGGTGGTCACGTATTCATTAAGAGTAGAGTTTTCACCCCTTCTCATCTCAGCGATAAGGCGTTTTTCCATAGAAGGATTTTCTTTGCGCCAGGTCGATAGTGTCGTATCA
>CAKMZU010000436.1 GCA_929200485.1 uncultured Gammaproteobacteria bacterium
GTGCCTGAGCTGACCAATCTCAATTGCTCAATGCCAGGCATAAGTGATTGGACTTTCTCGACGAGCGTAATCTCATTTTCAGTCGGCGCACCGAAGCTTATGCCTTTATCCAGCTGGGCTTTAATTGCCTCGATAATTTCAGGATTATTATGACCGGTAATCATAGGCCCCCAAGAGCCGACATAATCAATATATTCTTTGCCGTCGACGTCATAAATATACGCCCCTTTGGCATGGTCAATAAAAAGCGGTGTGCCCCCCACGCCATTAAATGCACGTACGGGAGAATTTACCCCACCCGGGATTAAGTTTTTCGCTTTTTCAAACAAGTCTTGAGATTTCATAATGGTGATTCAGGCAATAAAAGAGACTAAAAAGGTTTGACGATGACCAATACCACAATACCTAGTAGAACAAATACCGGTGCTTCGTTGATGATGCGATAAAATTTGGTACTGTGCGGATTCTCACCCCTTGCCAGTTTTTTTGCAAGGTTTCCGCAATAGAAATGAAAGCCTAATAGGCTTAGTACCAAGGTGATTTTGGCATGCAGCCAGCCTTGTTTTAAAAAGTACTCATGATTGGTTGTGATCAATCCAATGCCAGTGATGATGGCTAAAAAAGCAATAGGCAACGTAAAACGATAGAGTTTTCTCGCCATGATGTTTAGCCGCTCATGAGTTTGGCTGTCAGAGCTTAGACTGTGGTGAACAAAAATCCTGGGTAAGTAAAAAATTCCAGCAAACCAGGCGATAACAAAAAAAACATGAAAGGCTTTAAGCCATAAATACAGCACGGCGACGTCTCTATTATTCTTATTTGAAGGGTTATCATATTAAAAATATCGGGGTTTGTGGAAATAATTTTCAAAATCTGACATTTCTACAATGCCTTTAATTGGGTTGCCGTATTGATCGAAGACATTTTCGACGAGCAGGCAATCGATATTCGCATGCTTAAGCTGCTGATAGCCTTCAAGTGCTGAGCGTTGATAGTCCACCGATTGTACCTGCCAATGTTTTATTGAAATATCAAGAACGGATAGTGGGCCGTCAAAAGGTGGTTCTATCTTGGCAATTAACGCACTGCTTTTTACAGCGAACTTTTGATGATCTGGATTGTTGAAGATAACCCAGCGAGGTTTTTGGCTGATAATTGTTTGGTAATCCTCAGGTGTTATTTTCGTTGTGTTCAAAATCAACACTCGCTGCGTCATCAATTTAGCGATGCCAACGCGCTCAAGCAAAGACTCAAAAGCACTGTTTAATTGGTGGGTGCCCATGGCATGCAGCTTTATAATATGTGGTGCATCCTGTTTGAAAATTTGAGTGCAGGTTAGGTTGGCGATAATAATCCCAACCATGGCGGGTAAAACCACTTCGGTGGAGCCTGTGAGTTCAATAAGCGCTGTTAAGGCGGCAAGTGGGGCATTCATTACCGCTGCCATCATGGTTCCCATCCCTATCATTGGATAAAGCGCATCAGAGTTAATCAAGTTAGGGGCAATTAAATTAACGATGCCAAAGATGCTGCTACCTAAACAGGCGCCAGCCACCAATGTTGGTCCAATGATACCAATGGGCATGCCAAGACCTTGCGAGATGCACGATGCCAGTAGTTTTGCTACCACGATGGATAAGAGTAATGTGATGGATAGGTTGTGAGTAAAAGCATTATTTACATTGTCATAGCCGATACCTAAAATTTCCGGGATAAAGATGCCGAGTAATGCAGTTAACCCGCCTGCAATAGCAAATCGAGTAATAATTGACAGGTGAGAAAAACGCAGACAGAGCCTGGATAAATAACAAAAGCCTGCAGATAAAAGTCCGGCAGCTACTCCTGTTAGGATAAACAACGGAAGTTCATGAAAGCTGTGCTTTAAGAGGGAGGGGGTAATGAAGGCAGGTTGATCACCATAAATCCACAGTGAAATAAAAGTCCCGCTAGTTGCTGCAAGAATAACAGGGATAAAACCAATAATTGTATATTCGAGGAGAATCACTTCCATTGCGAAAATGACCCCTGCGATAGGGGTGTTAAACGAAGCGGCAATAGCTGAAGCAACACCACAGCCCGCGAGAATGCGAATACTGTTACTGGGTAATTTGAGCCATTGGGCAAAGAGACTGCTAGTAGCGGCACCAAAGTGAATAGCGGGCCCTTCTCGTCCTGAGCTTTGGCCGGTCAGAATACACCAGGCAGCTGCAAAAAACTGTAATATAGCTGCTTTTGCAGGCATTCGGCCATGGTAATTCATCATGCGATCAAGTACGTGAGCAACACCCATAGACGGGAGCTTTTTGCCAAACCCCCTTAGCAAGAAGGCTAAAATCAGTGCGCCTGAAAAAACAGTGATTGCATTGTTTAAAGGACTTCGGTCAATGAAGTTTGATGAAAACCCGAGGTATACAGGGGTTTCCAGGCATAGTCTGAATCCTTGGATGACGATGCCAGATAGTAGC